>NZ_JMKI01000022.1 GCF_000712295.1 Synergistes jonesii
GCTCMCTGCAGTCTATCTACGGTGTGGATGCCTCTGCTGAAATGATTTCGCGAATGACGGATCGAATTCTGCCGATTGCCAAAGAATGGCAGAACCGGCCGCTGGCCAAAAAGTATGCAGTCGTCTTTATGGACGCCGTGCATTTCAATGTGAGGCAGGACGGCCGAACCGTCAAGAAAGCCGTTTATGTTGCTATTGGGACAAGACTGGACGGGCATCGTGAAGTCCTTGGCCTGTGGGTCGGCGGAAATGAGAGCGCCAAGTACTGGGTCGGTGTCCTTAACGAGATCCGTAATCGCGGCACCGAAGATATTTTCATTATCTCCGTCGACGGCCTGACAGGCTTTGCAGATGCGATAAGCGCCGTATATCCCAAGGCCGAAGTCCAGCGCTGCATCGTCCATCAGATCCGTTACACGACAAAATTCGTCTCTTACAAGGACATTAAGGCTTTTATGAATGATTTGAAGGGTGTCTATCAGGCTCCTACACTGGAGCAGGCCGAGGAAGGGCTTGACAGACTTGAAGAGAAGTGGGGCTCGAAATACCCGTCTTCGGTAGCGAGCTGGCGGAACAACTGGCCTCAGTTATCCGCTTATTTCAAGTATCCCTATGAGCTGCGCCGGATGATCTATACGACAAACCAGATCGAGAACTACAACCGGCAGCTCAGGAAAGTGACAAAAACACGTACGATCTTCCCCTCAGACGACGCCCTTTTCAAGCTCCTTTATCTTGCGACGATGGACATCACTGAAAAGTGGACCGGCAGGGACAGGGACTGGAGTAAAATTCTGTCACAGCTGTGCATTTACTTTGAGGAACGCATAGAACCCGGAGATCTGGAATAGCCCTAAACGCCTATAAGAAAAGTCCGGGCTGCAGTCCATTGACAGCCCGGATAGCGTATGTCATTATGGTGATACTGAAGCAGTAACGGTAACCCTTTGATGTCTTACATCGATCCAGGGGCAAGGGGTTTACACAGAATAAGTTACACTACCAATTTTATATCTATGACGGCGCACAGAAACCCATAAGCTCATAAAGATTGCGCTGTTTCTCTGTGATTTCAGATAGATGATGGGCTCTGCCTGGCTGCTGGTAGTATTCGATAATATCAAGCGCATCCAGCAGCGACTGCATAGTATATTTACGAAATAGATTGTTTGCTTCCATCTCTTTCTTAATGTAAGACATCAACTCCAACGCGACAAATTGGATAAAAAGCTTCCCCTCGAAATTTTCTTCAGAGGAGACGGACATCCTTCGCATATCCAGCCTCTCTTTGAGGTTTCCAAAAGTCTTTTCAATCAGGTCGCGCAGTCGATAGATTCTCAAAGCCTCTGCCGGCTCCTTTATTCCATTCGTCATAAGGACGAAATAACCGTAATCCTTTTCAGCCCTGCGGATCGCCTCTTCCTTGTAAGTGATGTTTAGGCCCCGTTTAGCTGTTTCGCGTACGTTGAAATACTTATCGTAGGCGGGTTCATGATCATCCCTGCGGTTTCCGCTGCGAAGTTCTTCTTCATACCGGTCGAGCATATGATTGAACCTGTCGCGCTCATCCGCGCAGCGCCGATCATTGAAATAAATGTGCAAGTATACGCGGCGCTTGTCGTGAATGATCTCACCGTTCCGCGGCTTTAGCTCCGTGTAATCCCACTGCTCCTTGAATGTGGCGACATACAGATGTAAGTCGGAGTTGTAGTTAGCCCTGGTTACAAAACCGTCACGAATTGCATTGAGACGATTACTTACAATTTTCAGCGAAGCCTTTACTCCGATTAGGAACTTGTGGTGACGCTTCATCAGGTCGTTGATATTCTTTTCGCTATAGAAACCACGATCTAAAACCAAATCCAGCTTTTCAAGCGAAAGGAAGCCTATGTCCTTTAGGAGGTTTTCAATTATCTTTACGTCTGGGATGTTCCCCGGCAGTTTCCTGTAATAGACGGGAAGCCTGGATCCCTCTCCATAGAGCATTGCCAGATTAATCTGCGGCAGATCGTCGTCCTCCTTACTCTTCCCGTATTTTGCTTGCTTCAGCAGTTCAGAATACGATGAGATAGATGTTGTATCAAAAGCAAGATACTCCTTTTCAGAGCGGCGTTTTGACTGGCGGCGGAAGTACTCCAGCTTAGACCCTTCGGTAATAGAGCCGAACAGTTCGCTGATTCGCTGCGATGAAATATCACCTGCAAATGGATGCTTATGTGTCCTTCCCCACTTGTGGAAACGATACATCGGCTGACCTTCCTCTAAAACGAGGTAGTATGCGACAGAGAGGATTTCATCCGAAATATTGCCAAAACAACTCTTCAGATCGTCGGCAATACCAAGTCTATCCGCAATACAGTCCATCAAGTAGGTAGCGCCATAAAACAACCTAATACAGCCCTGCGCGGGACACTGCTTCAACTCAGCTTGCTGATCAGCTAACTGTTGTTCCAAAAGAAACTTCTTGTTTGGGACCAATATGCCGTCGACGACCTTGCCAATATAGTTTCGCTTATGCTCTCCGCGTTTTTTCTTGGAGTTCCAGAACGGAGTATCGATATAAGCATATTTGGCGCCGTTTATTACTTGCGTTTTATATTCCATGCCCATCACCTCTGAATAGATATACTTTATACCTATGTCAGACAAAATACAAGAAGCAATGATCATAAAAATGGCGTTTCCCAATATGTTAGAGCATTTGCATCTTCTGCATAGATATAAAATACCGGGAGGAGAGGATAAAAAAGCGCAGGTACTTGTACCGCGCACCGGTCGGGGCCAATGTGAAGTGGCGTTTTTCGCCAATTTATAAGCTGGGAAAAGGCTGCGCAAACGCCAAAGATGCTCTTCTTGGAAAAGGCGACTCATGGAGAAAAGATACGGAAAGCAGATTTTACAAATTATACAATTCGACGCTATATGCTTTTGAAAAAGAAGGAGCCTTTTCAGAGGGCAGCGTTGACAAGATTATGGAGTGTCTTAAAGAAAATGTTGATAGGATCGCCGAGCTCTGGAATGACAGACGTTCCTCGTACCTGCTCATATTTTCTCCAATATCCGAAGACGGTCATTTTATGTATCCGCTGGATGTGAAGGCATACCTCTCATACTTCCGTTCCAGATTAAAAGAGCAGGGGGCTGGGGGAGGCTGCAGCTCGCAAAACGGCTCCGTCGGTGAAAAATTATGCGCTCTTTGCCGCTCCCAGACGTCCGAAACGGTGAATTTAGATAAAATATTTGCGTTTGCGACATTTGATAAGGAGAATTTTCTCCCCGGCATTAAGGCGTCCGACAAAAGCAAGGGGAAAATGTTCCCGATATGTCAGGATTGTTATAAGGCATTGTCCGGCGGCAAAGCATGCATCGATGAAAAATATTCCGATTCAAAAAGTATATATGGAGTGAATATTTATGTAGTCCCTGAACTGATTATGGGCAATGCCAACATGGGACACGCCGTACAGTTTAACGAAGATTTTCTGAGCAAGGGGCTCAGCAACGAAGGACACTTGTCGAATAGAATTATGAAGATGGACGACAGCGTTGTTCTGCACTTTGTGTTTTGGGAGAAAAACCAAGCACAGGAACGCTTGCTGTTAATGGTTGAAGACGTTCCTCCTTCCAGGCTCAAGCACATCGAAGAGACGTGGGGCATATCCGCTAATGCGACAGGCAGGTCTGATTTATCAAACGACGGCAGTGCAAACTCGCGTCTGTACAGAATTATAGGACTCATGTGGTCAAAAGTAATGGAGCTTGCAGGTAAAAGCGATAATGAACGAAATTATGCGAAAGACTGGATGCTTGGAATAGAGGGCAAAATATTATCGGGCGAATGCATCAATGTTGACGAGGTAAAAACGTTTTTTGTGTCGAGGCTGCAGGGGCTGTGTGCGGACCATGAATGGGTGCAGAACAAATCGAAGTATTTTGCGCGGGATGTTTACTGCATCATAGATTTTCTCTATCGACTGAACGGGGAGGATTAATTATGAAGCTTGATTTTCTGAACGGAATGAAAGACCCTTACCTTGCCACAACGGAGGGGCGCGGCGTATTTCTTTCTGGAGTCGTACTTGGCGTGCTGGCCGTTGTGCAGACGCCGCCCGGCAGTTCTATAGACGCGGCGCCTATTTACAAACAGCTGAATTTTGGGCGCATGCAGCGAAGGGACATTCGCGGCCATATTTCGAAAGCGGCAAAGCTAATTGATATTTATGTCAAAAATATGGGCAGAGACGATGCTTCCGGTGCTAAGCAGGAGGCTTTCGGCGGGATAATAAAGTGCGTAAACCTCGCCGAAAAATTAAAAGCGATTGCGGCGGAAGCCGGAGAAATGCTTCTTACATGCGGAGAGAGGGATTTGGGAGTCGACGGTAATTTTGTTTTTTCCGTGGCGTTTCTCAACGCGGAAAAATATTTTTGGAAGTTATTCAAGAAAGCTGAGGAGGAATAATATCATGTCATTTAAAAACCGCAGAGAGTATCTTTTCGTCTATTCGGTAAAAGACGCGAACCCGAACGGAGACCCGCTGAACGCCAATCATCCCCGCTACGACGATGAAAGTTCCGCTATCCTCGTCTCGGACGTGCGCGTCAAGAGGACCGTGCGAGATCAGTGGATACGCGACGGAAAGGATGTCTTTGTCGACGGTGAGCCTAAGACGCTCGCCACCAGGGTTGAAGAATTGAAAAAGAAGCACAACGCAGCTACGGGTAAAGAGGCGTTGGAACACTGCATAGACACAAGGCTCTTCGGCGTTACGTTTGCCCTTGGCAAAGAATCATTTTCATGGACCGGACCGGTCCAGTTTAAATGGGGGCGTTCTCTGCACAAGGCCGAAGTAATGATGATACAGGGTACCGCCGCTTTCGCCACTAAAGATTCCAGCGGACAGCGCTCTTTCCGCAACGAATATATTGTCCCGTTCGCACTGATCGCCGGCTACGGCATCGCAAACCAGTACGCATCCGAAAAAACAGGCGCCACCGACGACGACCTGGAAGCGCTTTTTCAAGCGCTCTGGAGCGGT
Source organism: Synergistes jonesii (assembly GCF_000712295.1). Lineage (NCBI taxonomy): Bacteria > Thermotogati > Synergistota > Synergistia > Synergistales > Synergistaceae > Synergistes > Synergistes jonesii. The sequence goes on from NZ_JMKI01000022.1 coordinate 5,037, forward strand.
ACGTGCAACCTCATAACGAGGAGCAAAATAGGACATACCCCGAGGCTGCTAATAGAAATAAAATATGCGGATGGATTCAGCGGCGCGATCGGGGCGATGGATGAAAAAATATCTATTAGAGATTTAAACGGCGCGGAAATGAGCGCCGACGCTCAGATGGCTATACGCGGCTGCGACGACATTACAGTCGACGCATCAAAGCTCTGCGCCGCGCTTGAAAAGGTTAAAGACGAGATCGAAGCCGTAAGGATAATAAAAGACATGGCTCTTAATATCGGCGTTCTGGAAAAGATTAAATCGCTCCTTGGAGGTAAAGTATCTGTTGAAGTGAGGTGAGCCGCATGGCGGTGATATTTGATTGTTCGTCGGATATTGCAATGTTCCGAAAGCCGTATACCACGACGTCGTCGGTCTCATTCGCCTTTCTGCCGCCAACCGCCGCAGCCGGGCTTATATGCGCGATTATAGGAGAAGACAATGAGTCTGCGGACGACGGCTGCAACGCGGCTTATTGGCGCAGGATGGCTGGGACGAGCATAGCCGTCAAAATATGCAGTCCTGTGAGGTGGTTCAGAGGCGCTTTAAATTTCTGGAATGTCAAAGAGCCTCAAAAATCGCCGCATATTCAGGTAAAGCATCAATTTTTGTATGCGCCGAAATATAGGGTTTTCGTTAAGGGCACGCTTGAAGAAAGGCTGAATGAAAAACTCTCAAAGGGAGAATTCATATATACGCCGTATCTTGGCATGGCCTACGCAATATCGGATATCGCCTATGTGGGCAAGTGCGACGACGTTCCTCTTGACGGCTACAGCGGCGCGGTGGACAGCGTAATTCCTCTGGCGGAGGGAGTATCGGTAGATTTTTCCGCGACAAAGAGAATATTCAAGGAGATAATGCCGTTTGAGTTTGACGAAAAGCGCGCGCTGAAGAACTCTTTGCAAGTCCTATACTCCGACGGCGTAAACAAAATTGTTCTGAAAGAGAAGGGCAAAGCAAATGTTGCCAGATGCATGGAAGACGTTATTGCTTGGTTCCCTGAATGGTGATTTGGAAAGCCACCCCGGACACAGGCTGACAGATCACCTCCTGGAAAGCTGCCGTCTTGCAGAAGCGCTGTTAAAACAGCACAGCCTTGGTACGAGATACGAAAAAACCGTTGTCCCGGCAGCAGTAACACATGATGCCGCGAAAGCGCAAAAAGCTTTTCAAGAACATCTGCATGGAGGCAAAGGGGTTGAGCACGCGGCCCCTTCCGCCTTCTTCTCACTGCCCTTAACCAAAGACGGCGAGATATCCGACGCATTCATAACCGCGGAAGCTGTAAGACGGCATCACACACACCTCCAAAACTGGAACGATATAAAAACTGTCTGGGCAAAGGATGGCTTTATGAAATGGCTTTCCGAGATGCGCTTACTTATACCTGACTGGGAGTGGGAAGGCTGCGATGCTATCGCCGAAGATATAAGGGATTTCCTTTTCGACAACGTTCCAGAAGATGGTGTGAACGAAGCCGAAATCGCAGGCTACTGGTTCCGCCTTCGCACCACGCTTTCTCTGCTTGTCGCGGCGGACAGGATGAACGCCGTCGGGATCACTTATACGGAATTTCAGCCTCTGCCGGATTTCCAAGAAAAATCTTTCATAGTCCGGGGGCGGGTCGACCTTTGGCGCGGGGAGACGGCGAAGGAGTGCTTCAAGAATATCAAAAGCCTTGATATGACGGAGGGCATTTACACATTAACGCTGCCGACCGGCGCGGGAAAAACAAATATCGGACTCAGAAGCGCGCATATGATCGCGAAAAAGCTCGGCTATGAAACGATCATTTACGCCCTGCCCTTTATATCTGTCGTGGAACAGAACGCCGACTTTGCGCGCGAAGTCTTTGGTGAAGATTATGTGCAGGAAGATCACAGCCTTGCCTTGATATCAAAGGACGGCAGAGAGGGAGCGGCAGAAAAAATTCAGGAAAAGCCGTGGAAAAGGCTGTCGACCCTCTTCCGTTACTGGAACTCTCCTGTTATTACAACTACAATGGTGCAGTTATGGGATGCAATATATAACCCCAAAGCGACAGCTTCTATGGACTTTCACCGTCTGAGCCGCGCGGTCGTCGTGCTGGACGAACCACAGGGTATAGACTCCAGGCACTGGTATGAATTTGGCAAAACGCTTTCCTACATCAGCAAAAATTTTGGTACGGTTTTTGTCCTGATGACTGCTACGCAGCCCGTAATGGTGCAAGAGGCAAAAGAGCTTGCACCGAAGACGGCTTTTCCTGTAAGCCGCCATGGATATAAATTTATCGGCAGCGGCTATCAGCTGTCGGAACTGCCTGAGCTTTTGCGCGGGGATCGCGTGGATTTCGCTGAAAAATCCGGAATGGTCGTCTTAAACACCAGACGCGCGGCGCTTGATGCATATAGGGTGCTAAGAGAATTTCTCGGAGAAAACACTTATGTGTTGAGCGGCTGGATGACGTCTGAGCATAAAAGGCGCGTCATCAAAAAAATAGCTTCGCATATTAAAGCCGGAGAACTATGTCATCTTATAGCGACGCAGACGGTTGAAGCTGGCGTCGACCTGGACTTTGAATGGGTCTTCCGAGATGTGGGGCCGCTCGATTCCATTATTCAAGCCGCCGGACGCTGCAACAGAAGCGGGCTGCACGAAAGAGGGCTTGTCATGATTGCGGAGCTGAATAATTCCAGCGGCAAGCCTTACGCTTCGATGGTCTATGACTCTGTAACGCTTGATACCACAAAAGAATTTCTGCATAAATACCCGGAGTTTGACGACGGCGAGGTGACCGCGATTGTAGAGGAATACTATGATGAGCTCACTTCGAAGATTAAAAACAACTCTATGTGGAAGAGAATCGAAGAAGGCGAATGGGAAGATTTTACTCCTCTGTTTAAAAATGAAAGGGAAGAAGTGCCCGTCTATGTCGACAATGGCAGGATAGATACGCTTTTAGCAGAGCTAAGGAATTTGAAGCCATCATTAGAAAACAGAGAAAAAATCAAATCTTTAAGGAACGAATTGTCCCAATACTCTTTTGGTGCAGATAGGAAGCTCATGAACAAATGTAGGGAATCGATCGTCGAAACGAGCATAATAGGCGGCAGCCAGACTAAAATTGAGGAGATCGGCGATATGGAGTACTACATCATCAGAAGAGACGGCATCGGCGAAAGCGATACCTCCGTATACCACACGGCGGCCGGTTTTCAACCCCAGGACGAGCCGGCATGCGATGACATATGGTAGAGGCATTGTCGCGCAGGAGTAAAAGAATGGAATTTTCTGAGAAAAGCGCTATAGGCGGGACTTTGCTGTGGTATTACAGTATTTGCCGCAGAGAAGTATGGCTCATGGCGAGAAAAATTGTCCCTGAAGAAAGAAACGAAGATATCGCCATAGGCCGCCTTATCGACCAGAACAGCTATTCGAGAGAAAAGCATCAGATATCTTTTAGGGACAATAAAATCGATTTTCTTCAGCAAAAAGACGGAATGCTCGTCGTCTCAGAAATCAAAAAGAGCAGCCGCGCAGAAAAAGCGTCGATGCTGCAGCTTGCGCATTATTTATACGAATTGGAAAAAGAGGGATTTGCGGCAAGCGGCGTCTTGCTCTATCCAAAAGAAAAAAAGAGAACGGAGGTTGTCTTAACCGACGCTCTGCGCAGGCAGCTCGACGCGGCGTACGCAGAAATAGAAAAAATATCCGCGTCGGAAACGCCTCCTTCACTAACCAAATGTAAGTACTGCGCAAAATGCGCTTATGGCGAATATTGCTGGAGCTAAATCGCTGAAAGGGTGGAATGCTTAGATGGGCAAGACTCTTTATCTCTTAAGCAACGGAGAACTCAGGCGAAAAGACAACACTCTCTTTATCGCAAGGGAAAATGAAAGTCCAAAGTTCCTGCCCGTTGAGACGCTTGATGAAATAAACGTATTCGGCGAAGTTGAGTTTAATAAGAGTCTGCTTGAATTCATCTCGCAGAAAGAGGTCATACTGCACGTTTACAACCACTACGGCTATTATGTAGGGACGTTTTATCCCCGCGAACACCTCAACTCTGGCGCGGTGATACTTGCACAAGCGTCGCATTACACCGATAGTGCGAAAAGAATAAAAATAGCATCCTCTTTCGTGAGAGGCGCGATCGAAAATATGAAAAGGGTCATGGATTACTATAGGCGTAGGGCCGCAATCGACACCGAGGACATAGCGGAGTTTCTTGACGGTTACGCGGAGCAGGCTCTGGAATGCGCGGGCGTTGCCGAACTTATGGGCGTAGAGGGCAACGCGAGAGAAAAATACTATGAGTTTTTTGATCGTCTGGTAAAAGATGATGCCTTTAAAATGCTCACAAGGACGAGACGCCCTCCGACAAACCGCATGAACGCGCTCATAAGTTTTTTGAACACTATGTGTTACACTTTAGCGTTATCGCAGATCTACCGCACGCACCTCGACCCACGCATAGGATTTCTGCACGAGACAAATTTCCGCCGCTTCAGCCTCAACCTCGACGTAGCGGAAATTTTTAAGCCGATAATGGTTGACAGGCTGATATTCTCTCTCATCAACAAAAAAGAGATTCAGGATAAGCATTTTGAAAAACAGAGCGGCGGCGGAATTTATCTGAACGAAAAGGGACGCGAAACAATTCTGCGCGCCTGGGAAGGAAAAGTCAATGAGACAATAGAGCATCCGACGCTCGGAAGAAAAGTCAGCTACCGCGGGCTTGTGCGTATGGAGATATATAAGCTGCAAAAGCATATAATGGAAAATATTGATTACGCTCCCTATGTGAGCAGGTGGTGACATTGTTCGTCCTTATGTTCTACGATGTAGGAGAAAAGAGGGTAAATAAAGTGCTTAAGGCGGCAAGAAAATACCTAACGTGGATTCAGAACTCGGTGCTTGAAGGCGAGCTGACGCCGGCAGCACTTGAGGCTTTGAAAGTTGATGTGAAGAAGATTATAGACGACGAATATGACAGCGTGCTATTCTATATTTGGAGAACAGAACGGTATATGGCACGTGAAGCGATGGGGGTAAAACGCGGCGCAGTGGATTCGTTTATCTGACGGCACGTCGCCCTGTAATAACGCAGAAAACGCACGAGATCGACAGACATTGTGAAACTCCGATTTATTAAGTGCAGGACCGGACCATGACAATTTAATATAGGATTTTTTAAACAAAAACTGCCGTTGACCCAAGCGAAAAGAGTGGGTAAAATGGCAAGGGAGCGCGTTAGAAATCGAGAGTATAACAAATTCTGTGTAAACTCCATAGAGAAGAAAGCAAGCCTCCTGGATTGGTGTTAAGATAAATTCAATCCAGGAGGATATTTTTATGGCAAGACAGAGAAAACTGACACCGGAAAGAAAAGCGCTTATTCAGAGTCTCCTTTCCCACTACAAACCGGAAGACGCCCAGGACGTACAGGCTATGCTGAGGGATCTTCTCGGAGATACGATCCAGCAGATGCTGGAAGCCGAGATGGATGACCATCTCGGTTACAGCAAATATGACTACAAGAACAAGCATACAGATGACAGCCGCAACGGCTACAGCCCTAAAACAGTCACCTCTTCGGCCGGAGATATCCCGATCGACGTCCCCAGAGACCGCAAGGGTGACTTCGAACCGCAGTCAGTCAAAAAGAACCAGACCGATATCTCAAATATAGAGGATCAGGTCCTGTCCATGTATGCAAAAGGCATGACGACCCGGGATATCTCGGCTCACCTGCAGTCTATCTACGGTGTGGATGCCTCTGCTGAAATGATTTCGCGAATGACGGATCGAATTCTGCCGATTGCCAAAGAATGGCAGAACCGGCCGCTGGCCAAAAAGTATGCAGTCGTCTTTATGGACGCCGTGCATTTCAATGTGAGGCAGGACGGCCGAACCGTCAAGAAAGCCGTTTATGTTGCTATTGGGACAAGACTGGACGGGCATCGTGAAGTCCTTGGCCTGTGGGTCGGCGGAAATGAGAGCGCCAAGTACTGGGTCGGTGTCCTTAACGAGATCCGTAATCGCGGCACCGAAGATATTTTCATTATCTCCGTCGACGGCCTGACAGGCTTTGCAGATGCGATAAGCGCCGTATATCCCAAGGCCGAAATCCAGCGCTGCATTGTCCATCAGATCCGTTACACGACAAAATTCGTCTCTTACAAGGACATTAAGGCTTTTATGAATGATTTGAAGGGTGTCTATCAGGCTCCTACACTGGAGCAGGCCGAGGAAGGGCTTGACAGACTTGAAGAGAAGTGGGGCTCGAAATACCC
>NZ_JMKI01000023.1 GCF_000712295.1 Synergistes jonesii
GCGATGGCAGAGGCGTAACGAAAGCCGAAGTCAACAGCGACGGAGACCTTGTGGTCAGCTACACAGACGGCGCCGACGAGAACGCCGGCCACGTCAAGGGCGCAGACGGTAAAGACGGTACAAACGGCGTCGACGGCAAAGACGGAGCCGACGGCAGAGGCGTAACGAAAGCCGAAGTCAACAGCGACGGAGACCTTGTAGTCAGCTACACAGACGGCGCCGACGAGAACGCCGGCCACGTCAAGGGCGCAGACGGTAAGGATGGTAAAGACGGAGCCGACGGCAGAGGCGTAACGAAAGCCGAAGTCAACAGCGACGGAGACCTTGTAGTCAGCTACACAGACGGCGCCGACGAGAACGCCGGCCACGTCAAGGGCGCAGACGGTAAAGACGGTACAAACGGCGTCGACGGCAAAGACGGAGCCGACGGCAGAGGCGTAACGAAAGCCGAAGTCAACAGCGACGGAGACCTTGTAGTCAGCTACACAGACGGCGCCGACGAGAACGCCGGCCACGTCAAGGGCGCAGACGGTAAAGACGGTACAAACGGCGTCGACGGCAAAGACGGAGCCGACGGCAGAGGCGTAACGAAAGCCGAAGTCAACAGCGACGGAGACCTTGTGGTCAGCTACACAGACGGCGCCGACGAGAACGCCGGCCACGTCAAGGGCGCAGACGGTAAGGATGGTAAAGACGGAGCCGACGGCAGAGGCGTAACGAAAGCCGAAGTCAACAGCGACGGAGACCTTGTAGTCAGCTACACAGACGGCGCCGACGAGAACGCCGGCCACGTCAAGGGCGCAGACGGTAAAGACGGTACAAACGGCGTCGACGGCAAAGACGGAGCCGACGGCAGAGGCGTAACGAAAGCCGAAGTCAACAGCGACGGAGACCTTGTGGTCAGCTACACGGACGGCGCCGACGAGAACGCCGGCCACGTCAAGGGCGCAGACGGTAAGGATGGTAAAGACGGAGCCGACGGCAAAGACGGTACAAACGGCGTCGACGGCAAGGACGGTAAAGACGGAGCCGACGGCAGAGGTGTAACGAAAGCCGAAGTCAACGACAAAGGTGAACTCGTCATCGACTACAGCGACGGCAAACAGGAAACAGCCGGAACAGTCAAAGGCGACAAAGGCGATCCTGGAGCTGACGGCAAAGACGGCGTTGATGGTAAAGACGGCAAAGACGGGTCCGACGGCAGAGGCATAACCAAAGCCGAAGTCAACAGCGACGGCGACCTGATCATCGACTACAGCGACAGCACCGACGAGAACGCTGGCCGCGTCAAAGGTGATAAAGGCGACCAGGGCAACACCGGAACGTCCGGAGCGGACGGCACCGGCATAACCAAAGCCGAAGTCAACAAAGAGGGCGACCTGATCATCGACTACACAGACGGCAGACATGAAAACGCCGGCCACGTAAGCGGCGAAGGCGGAAGCGGCAGCTGGGACATCTCCGTCAACGGCAAAACCGCCACCGTCGACAAAGACAACAACACAGTGGCGCTGAACGACGGCAAAAACATCGAAATCAAAGAGACGGCTGAAAGGAAATACAGCTTCAACGTCTCCGAGACGCCGGAATTCACCAGAGTAGACGTCAAAGGCGACGAAAACAACATCGGCATCGACAACGGCGGCAACAGAATCATCAACGTTGCGGACGGTGTTGAAAACAGCGACGCGGCAAACATCGGCCAGCTCAGCGCGGTCAGCGCCGACGTGGCGGACAACAGCACTAAAATCACCAACATAGCCGGAGACGTGTCGAACAACAGCACGAGAATCAACAACATCGCGTTAGACGTAACTAAAAACAGCACCAACATCGAAGCGATAAGCAAAGACATGAGCCTCGTCGTCAAATACGACGGAGCCGGCAAAGAGACAATCACCCTCGGCGGAGAAAACGGCACACAAATCAAAAACGTAGCCGCCGGCACAGAAGCGACGGACGCGGCAAACGTCGGCCAGCTCGACCAACTCAAAGCCAAAGGGCAAGACTACGCGGGAGACGCTGGAGATAAAATCCACAGAGACCTCGGCAGCCAGCTCAACATCAAAGGCGGCGCCACCTCCGTATCCGCGGCCGACAACATCGGAGTAATATCCGACGGAAACGACACGCTGAACATCAGACTCGCCAAAGACATCACAGGCATAGACAGCGTCAGCGTCAACAAAACCATCAGCGTAGCCGGAGGCACGACGATCACGAAAGAAGGCCTAGTCAGCAACGCCATCAAAATAAGCACAGC
>NZ_JMKI01000024.1 GCF_000712295.1 Synergistes jonesii
AGGGCATCGTGAGTCCTTGGCCTGTGGGTCGGCGGAAATGAGAGCGCCAAGTACTGGGTCGGTGTCCTTAACGAGATCCGTAATCGCGGTACCGAAGATATTTTCATTATCTCCGTCGACGGCCTGACAGGCTTTGCAGATGCGATAAGCGCCGTATATCCCAAGGCCGAAGTCCAGCGCTGCATCGTCCATCAGATCCGTTACACGACAAAATTCGTCTCTTACAAGGACATTAAGGCTTTTATGAATGATTTGAAGGGTGTCTATCAGGCTCCTACACTGGAGCAGGCCGAGGAAGGGCTTGACAGACTTGAAGAGAAGTGGGGCTCGAAATACCCGTCTTCGGTAGCGAGCTGGCGGAACAACTGGCCTCAGTTATCCGCTTATTTCAAGTATCCCTATGAGCTGCGCCGGATGATCTATACGACAAACCAGATCGAGAACTACAACCGGCAGCTCAGGAAAGTGACAAAAACACGTACGATCTTCCCCTCAGACGACGCCCTTTTCAAGCTCCTTTATCTTGCGACGATGGACATCACTGAAAAGTGGACCGGCAGGGACAGGGACTGGAGTAAAATTCTGTCACAGCTGTGCATTTACTTTGAGGAACGCATAGAACCCGGAGATCTGGAATAGCCCTAAACGCCTATAAGAAAAGTCCGGGCTGCAGTCCATTGACAGCCCGGATAGCGTATGTCATTATGGTGATACTGAAGCAGTAACGGTAACCCTTTGATGTCTTACATCGATCCAGGGGCAAGGGGTTTACACAGAATAAGTTACACTACCTTGGCGGCAGTCTTTCGCGTTTCGCTTATGCCTCGGGGCCTACCTTATATCTTCGTACAGGTCGCTCCTCAGCGCGTACGCCATGACTTCGTTTCCGTAGAAGCGGAGCTCGTTGTCACCTATCGACCCGCCGAACTCTTTCAACGCATCAAGGCACGCCGCCGCCGGGCAGACATCTTCGCTCTTCGCTCGGTAGGCGGACAGCTTCGTCTTATAGTCGAAGGAGCTCAGCAGCTTCTCCAGCTCGCTTTTGCCCCAGCTGTCATCCTTCCAGTAATGCAGCTTGACGTACAGTTCGACGCGTTCCTTCATGTTTTTCGCAAAGGCGCGGCGGAGCAGCGCCCTGCTTTCGGCGTTTCCGGCCGCGTAAAGCTCCTCGAACTCCGCGGCCCTGCCTACGACCTCCTTGCTCGGCGTTTCAATGACCAGTGCGCTTTCTGTGACGCCCGGCCCCGCTTCTTCGGGAAGCGCGAGCCTGTCGGCGGCGCCTGCCATAACGGCCGAAGCGGAAAGGAACAAAGCGGCCGCCGCACAGCAGAAGAGTTTCCTTACAAGTTCACCGCACATCTTCACGCACGCTCCCTTTCTACTGCTTGACGGCTTTTTCCGTAAGCTGGCGGAGCTGTTCCTTGAGCTCCTCGTATCCGGCCCGCAGCTCTTCGTTGTCGCTCTTGATCTCGTCGTAGCCTGCCTGCATCTTCTCGTTGCTTTCCTTCAGCTTGGCGTTCTCCGCCTTCAGCGCGGATATCTCGTCCTGCATCACGTAGGTCGCGCTGATCGGGCCGGCTTTGTAGCGCGCCGGGATGGCGTCTTTTTTGCCGCCCAGCCTGAAGGTCACTCCCGCGTTGGCCAGCACGCGGCTGCTGCCTCCGTATGACGCTCCTATGTGGAACATGGTGTTTTCTCTCGTGTAGTGCGCCAATCCCACCGCTATCGCCGTGCTGCCTCTGTAGTTCCCTACCGCCGCCATTATCTGCGTCGGCTCGAGCGGGTCGTATTGGATCGGTTTCAATCCCGCCAGCGCCGCGCTTTCCGCTCCAAGGTCTTCGACTTCGTCGCTGAGTTCGCTGTAGACGCGGTAGAGGTTGTCTGTCGTTTCGCTGAGCTGTCCCACTGTCGCAGCGTCTGTCGCGTTGGCTCCAGGCGCTATGTTGGTTATTCTGTTGCCGCCCATCGATACGCCTCCGTTGTTGATGATCACGTCGCCGCTGGCTGTGCTTATTTTGATGGCGTTGCTGACTAGGCCTTCTTTCGTGATCGTCGTGCCTCCGGCTACGCTGATGGTTTTGTTGACGCTGACGCTGTCTATGCCTGTGATGTCTTTGGCGAGTCTGATGTTCAGCGTGTCGTTTCCGTCGGATATTACTCCGATGTTGTCGGCCGCGGATACGGAGGTGGCGCCGCCTTTGATGTTGAGCTGGCTGCCGAGGTCTCTGTGGATTTTATCTCCAGCGTCTCCCGCGTAGTCTTGCCCTTTGGCTTTGAGTTGGTCGAGCTGGCCGACGTT
>NZ_JMKI01000025.1 GCF_000712295.1 Synergistes jonesii
CGGGAACGCGGCCTTTCGCGCAGAGATGCGACAAATGCGCCCGCGTGACGCCGATAATCTGCGCCGCGCTGGAGACGGACATGTATTCATCAGTTACGGAGGATTTTTCTTTTTCCTCAAGTCGGCGCATGGCGAAAAATACGCCGCCCGACACCCTGCCAAGATAGATGTTGGTCAGCCCCTCCGCTTCAGGGTGTATGTTCACGAAGAACTCCTCCGGCAGCTCCGGCGTCCCCTCTCTGTTTTTGAGCGGGTAGAACATTTTCGCGGGACGCCCCTGCACGACGACGAGAAACACTGTACCGTCGCCGGTATAATCCGCTTCGGCCGGCGTGCCGGCGAGCGGGAATTTCTTTATGATTATTTTTTTATCTTTGTCGCTTAACGCTGAAACTGGAAAATACTTTATCATTTTGCTTCTCCTTTATTTTTCTTCACCGCCCGTATCACCGCCGGCAGTTCGTCGTCCGGTCGGACGTTTATCGGGATCGGCGGTATCCAACGGTGTACGAAGCGCCGCTTTTCCGGCTCTTTTCTCGCGCCCGTCCAAAAACCGTGCCAATGGGCGCGGCGGATATGCGGGCGCACTGTCCGCCCTGTCGGCGTTCCGTCGCCGGTATGCCCGCGGCTTTCCGTCGGCGGCGCGAATGACCGTATGGCGGCGCCGATGCGCGCGCCGACGCCCCATTCTGTCGGAGCAGGGCGCGGCAGCCACATTCTGCGCCCGCCTTTCAGTCTTGCGGGCGGTTTCAGCGGCGGGGGGACGCGCCCGTCGTCGTAGTCCGGCTCGTCGCTGCACAGATAGGCGAGCAGCGTGAAAACGAAACGCAGCAGCGCGTCCATCTGGAGATACACCCCGCCGTTCGCTTCCAAGAAGTCTATTATGCCTCTTATGTTTTCGCCGACGCTTTCGCCGAAGAGAACTGTATGCGGAAACGGCATGCCAAGCCCGATGTCGCACAGCAGCATCAGACGTGACGGCGCGCCGCCTTCTCCGTCGTCGCTCCACAGGCGAGCGAAGAATCCGTCGAGATGGCATCGCCCCGCCGTCTCTACCCATATGCTGGGCTCCGGCAGGCGCGCGAATATTTCGCACGGCGTATTTTCCGGCACGCCGCCGGACGCGAGCTCGTCCAACAGCGTTGGGTCGAAACGGTATATCCCTTTCGACAGCCGCCACTGCGCGAGGTGATAGGCGATGTCTGCCGCCATGCGCGCGTCGTCTTCATCGCCTCCGTCCGTCGGGCGCCACGCCGCGTTCCATGTCGCCATCGGCACCATATGCGCGGGCAGCCCCGCCGCCCGCTCGATGCTCTCCCAGAAGGAGCGCACGGGCCGCCCCTGAAACTGCATGTGTTTCGCGCGCGCCTCGAATGTTTCGAGGATTGCGACGGGACGCGGTTTTTCGATCATGTTGCCCTCCTCCTACATTGGGCTATAGCCGATAGCCGTACTCGCCGAAAAGCGGCGAGTAATCCACGGGGTTCTCCATCTCTTCGGGCGTTATGATTTTCGTCGTGTCGGCGGCTTCGTCGACGCAGTCGTAATACAGCCAGCAGAATATCCAGTGCCACGAGCGGGCGAGTTTTTCGCGGGCATCTGGTTCCATGTCGCGTGGAAGTTCTTCCATCTTCTCTCTATATATCTCGTTTCTCCATACATTCAGGCTGAGCTGTGCCCAGTGCACTACCGCCAGCTTTTTCAGCAGCCCACAGCGACGCGCCTCTCCTGACCCCAGGCGGATAATCGGCGACTTCTTCTCGCGAACGAGCGCGTTCCACTTCGTGATCCATTCTTTCTCGCGTTCCGTTTTGGCGATGTCCAGCGCCGCGGCGATGGCTTCGTCGTGCAGCCTCCAGTCTTCGTTCGTGATTGTGATTTTCATTTTATTTTCCCTCCTCTTTGGTCTCATCAGCGGCAGCCTAACTGCCGGACGGGGTTGCCCCCGTTTCGACCTGTCTATTTGTTTTACTCTTCCTTTTTCTCTTCCATCTTCGCTTCCTCCTTCAGGCGCTCGAACGTTTCCCTCGCCGCGCCGCCTGCCTCCTCCTCCCACATCACCCACAGTTCGTCTGAAGGCTCCATCATCGGAACGGTCCCAGTCTCTTTTCCCGTCTCGCAGAATGAGTAGTATTCCTCCGCAAATGTGTCCTCCCAGTCTGAGGCACGCATTATCTCGTCTATGCTGATGTCGGGAGCCGTGAGTAGGTCATAGTGCTCGTAGTCCTCCTCATTGTAATAGCGATGGTCTTCGATGTCGCTCATCTCGCGCATCAGCCTGCCCCACCACGATTCGGCAAGACTTTCCCCCTCGTCGCGCATGAATGAGCGCATCATGCCCTCTTCCCAGTGCTGTCGCCAGTTGATCGTGCGGCTGTAGTTGATTTCGATGTCGCCGACTGAGGGTTCCTCCGCCGCGACAGCGGACTCCAACGCCTCTCGCCCAACGAGCGCGATAGCCTCTTCCTCCTCGATAATCTCCTCATCGCGTGTGTAGCGGGATACGTCGTCCAGCGTTATTTTGTCGGTCATTTTTTATCTCCTCTCTCTTTTAATCCAGTAGGAGCGGCGAAGTGCTCCCAATGTTTTGTGCATCTTCGTTGTCGAAATTGATAGCCAACAACGAAGATGCGTTTTCTCTTCATTTTATTTCTCTGCGGAGGATCGCGAATTGTTTTTGGATGCATTCGGACTCCTCCTCCCCCACAAACTCCACGAATTTGCGTTCAGCATTAGCATTGGGGTCATCGTAATCGACGGCTCCACAAAAATCCTCCCATACGTCATTTTTCCAACTGTCCCACTCCCCCCTAATATACTCTACGTAATCGTCGCCCTCTCTGTCGAGGCATTTCGCCCACTCCTCCTCTGTGAGCGTATTTTTTTCGAGCCATTTTTCGAGATAGAGTTCGTAGAGTTTTTCGTACGCGTTGAATTCCTGCTCCGTGGGCACGTACTCGGGGAACGAGTCCTCGAGCCCAAACGATGTAATATAATAACCGCGACAATAGACAGTTACTGACATTTTTCTCTGCCTCCCCTATTAGTTTTTTGGTCTCGTCAGTGCCGGCCCCACCGGCAGACGCCCCGGAGGGCGTTTCGACCTATTACCCCTCAACGGTGCTGCGCAGATAATCTACATCGCGGCGAATGTCTGCGTCGCACCCCGCGAGAATTTCGTCCACGTCTATGGATTCGGGGTCCCCCTCCTCGTCGAGGAGGAAGCCGTCTGCCGTCCAGTCCGTGTATTTCCCCGCCGAAAGCGCCTTCCCCTCGACGACGTCGCCCAATATGCACCCGCCGGTATGGCGAATAGTCTCGATGTGTCCGTCCTCATAGAGCAGCACTTCGTTCACCGCCTGGAACGCCTGCCCCTTCACGGCGTCGATTTTCCCGCACTCGATCGCGGTGCGTTGCGCGGCGGTGAGGGCGTCGATCAGGTCGTCGTAGTTGTCGTCTATTATTTTTGTCCAGTTTGTCATTTTTGTTTCCTCCTCTTTTTTGTGGGGCGATTGCCCCTCTTCTTTATGTTTCTATTATAACACCCTCGTGTAATTTGTCAAGCGTTTTCATAAAAAAATATGAGATTTTTTTCGAAAAAAAATAAAGGGGGCGGGGACTGCGAGCCCCGCCCTGCACTGCACACATGGAGAGATGTATATAGATGTATATAGATGTATATATGTTATTTACATTTGGCAGTCCCCCTTCTTATGGTAGGACGCGAGCCCTACCCCTGTAAAAGCAAAAGCCTTCCCTGCGCAGCCGCCTCCGCGATGCGTTTTTTCGCGACCTCGCAAAAGTGTTCTTCTTTTTCTATGCCTATCCACCGGCGCCCTGTGTTCTCCGCAGCAACCGCCGTGCTGCCGGAGCCTATGCAGTTGTCGAGGATCGTTTCTTTCTCATTGCTATAGGTGCGTATCAGGTATTCCAACAGAGGGACGGGCTTCTGCGTGGGATGTTTCGTGCGCTCCCTGTTTTTTACAAAACCGCCGCCGTTGAAATTAGAAAAATCGATAACGGACTCGGGATAACGGCTGCCGTCATCTACCATCACCCCCCCCTTGAACTTACTGTATATTCTACAACGGGCATCCTCTTGGACCCTTATCCGCGGACGATTTCTGCTTTGTGTTTTTTGTGGATTATATGTGGGAAGCGCTTTATAAAACACGCATATATTTTCATGCCCTTTCAACGGCATTTTGTGCGCGTTGAGAAACCCCATCTTCATTGTCTTGCGGTAAATAATTTCATATCGAAACTTCTTGCGGTTGCTGTTTATTATATCGGTTGTAAACGGCTGCTGCGAGAAAAGCACCACAGCCGCATTTCGTTTGCAAATGCGGTTATAGTGCTCCCATAACGGCTCAAATGGGATCACAACGTCCCAATCGCATGCTGTCATGCCATACGGCAGGTCGCAGAGCACCATATCAACACTGCCATCGGGAATATCTTTCATTATTTCGAGGCAGTCGCCGTGATAGAGCTTTCCATTAGGATTTTCATAAAATAGCATTTTTTCTTTTCCCCTCCTATAAACAAAAAGCGGGCCCCCGAAGGAGCCCGCACCGTGCTATACTATCAGCCTAATCCCTGCGCCTATACGACGCAGCCCCCGGTCGGTCTCGGCGCGAGAGCGTGCGGACGCGGGGTTTTATGCTATTCTTACCCCGCACGCCTTGGCCAGCGCAAACGTCCTGTTGCGCCAGCCGTTCCTAAAACGCTTTTGGTTCGGGCGCGCCGCTATAATGGCGTCGTAGAAGTTCAGGCGCTTGACGAGCAGCATTTTCGAGAGCGCGAGCCCGTTTTTCCAGGCAAGCGTATAGAGCGTTTCGCGCGTCTTGGGGCCCCACTTTCCATCTATCACGACGAACGCCCCCAGCGACGCGCAGGCGCGCTGCGCTATACGCGCCGCGTTGCCCATGCCGTGG
>NZ_JMKI01000026.1 GCF_000712295.1 Synergistes jonesii
AGCCCTGCGCATGGGGCTCGGCATCACGGGCGTCTTCATGCTCGTCGGCCCCTTCTTCATCACAAAATGGATATTCCACGGAGACATCACCCTCTTCTGGGCGGTCCTCTCGGGAGTCCTCTGCGGGCTGCTCATCGGTGCGGCGACTGAATACTACACCTCCGGCGACTACGGCAGCGTCAAAGAAATCGCCCAGGCCTCCGAGACTGGTGCGGCGACCAACATCTTGGCGGGACTCGGCGTAGGCATGAAATCGACGGCCATCCCCGTCATCCTGGTCTGCTGTGCGATAATGGCCGGAGTATTCTTCGGCGGGCTCTACGGCATATCCTGCGCGGCCGTAGGCATGCTCGCCATAACCGGCATGGCCCTTTCAGTAGACGCCTACGGTCCCATAGCCGACAACGCGGGAGGCATCGCCGAAATGGCCGAACTCCCCGAAGAAGTCCGCAACATCACCGACAAACTCGACGCCGTCGGCAACACCACGGCGGCCGTCGGCAAAGGCCTTGCGATCGGCTCCGCCGCGCTCACGGCCCTTGCACTCTTCGTGACCTTCGCGCAGGCCACGCGGCTCAAAGCGATAGACCTACAGAACCCCGCCGTGATGGCCGGACTCTTCATCGGCGGGCTGCTCCCCTTCATCTTCAGCGCCTTCTCCATCCAGGCCGTCAGCCGCGCCGCTGAGAAAATGATCGAAGAAGTCCGCCGTCAATTCCGCGAAATCCCCGGTATAATGGAAGGCACGGGACGTCCGGAATACGAGCGCTGCGTAGACATCTCGACGGCGGCGGCGCTGAAAGAAATGATAGTTCCAGGGCTCATGGCGGTCCTTGCTCCCGTAGCGGTAGGCTTCCTGCTTGGTCCGCAGGCGCTGGGCGGCATGCTCGGCGGCTCCATAGTCACGGGAGTAATGATGGCCATCTTCATGTCCAACGCTGGAGGGGCGTGGGACAACGCTAAGAAATTCATCGAGTCCGGTGCGCACGGCGGCAAAGGCAGCGCGCCCCACGCCGCGGCGGTCGTCGGCGACACGGTGGGCGACCCGTTCAAAGACACGGCCGGCCCGAGCCTCAACATACTGATCAAGCTGATGTCCGTCGTCGCTACCGTACTCGCTCCGCTCTTCGTTATGTAACGCTATAAAATCCGCAGAACGCGTGATAATATTGGAAGAGGGAGAGATTACTCTCCCTCTTCTGCTCTTTGAAGAAATATAACTGTTTTATGAGGTGAATTTCATGCCAGATGACGACGTTAGGGAAATCAAATCAAGGCTTGACATCGTTGACGTCGTCTCTGAATATGTGAAGCTCAAAAGAAACGGACGCACATTTTGGGGCTGTTGCCCCTTTCACAATGAGAAGACCCCGTCGTTCTCGGTCTCTCCGGAACGTCAGACCTTTCACTGTTTCGGCTGCGGCAAGGGCGGCGATATTTTCACCTTTATTATGGAAGCGGAGCATCTTGAATTCCGCGAAGCGCTCGAACGCCTTGCCGAAAGGGCGGGAGTCGCACTGTCACAGCGTGGAAAGGGACGTTCGCCAAAGGGCGATAAGGAGATCAACCGCGCGGCGCTGGACTTTTTTACAGAATCCTTGAACGGCGCCGGAGGCGAACCGGCGAGAAAATATCTCGAAAAGCGTTCTATCGCGCCCGAGGACTGCCGCCGCTTCGAACTTGGCTGGGCCCCGAATTCATGGGATATGCTGTCGCGCCGTCTCGAAAAAGCTGGCTACAGAGCATCTGTGCTTGTGGACAACGGGCTCGCATCGGTTGGAAAGAGCGGAGGCTGCTACGACCGCTTCAGAGGGCGCCTTATGTTCCCGATATACAACATTACAGGACGGCTCGTTGGCTTCGGCGGACGGATACTCGACGGCGAAGGCGCGAAATATCTGAACAGTCCCGAAAGCAGATTATTCAATAAACGCCATAACCTATATCTGCTCGACAAGGCGAAGGGCCCTATGAGCACCATGGGGCATGCGATACTGGTAGAAGGGTATTTCGACGCGATACGCGCGCATCTCTGCGGCTATACTAACGCAGTCGCCTCGCTCGGCACTTCTCTGACGCAGGAGCAGGCGGCTTTGATAAAACGAATGACCGGACTCTGCTATGTGTGTTATGATTCTGATTCCGCCGGACAAGAGGCGTCGCTGCGTGCTATGTACGTCTTGCAGGGCGAAGGCGTCGCGGCAAGGCGCGTTGTCTGGCAACAGGGGAAGGATCCCGATGAATTGTTGCTTCAGCCCGACGGCGGGGAGCTTTTTGAAAAAGCTCTTAAAAGCGCGCTGCCGCTACCGCTCTTCCACGCGCAGTTGAGAAAGCGCGATATGGAGGACCCACTGAAGGTCGAAGCCGCAAGGCGCGACCTGCTTGACGGGTTGGCGTCGCTTTCTGTCTTCGACCTGACGCCGTATCTCGGCGAGTTGGCGGAGATTCTGGGAATTTTCCCGCACGAGGTGCAGAACCTCGTCGCGGGGCGCAGAACGAAGAAAGGCGACGGCAGCGGAGGCGGAGCCGCTGGAAGGGGGAGTTTTTACGCTTTCGGCGCGACACGCGGCGCTGAAAACGATATAGAGTGCATGATGTGCAGCATGCTGTGGAACAATAAAAAGCTTCGCTCTGCTTTCAGCATGGAAGAGCTGATGAGCTTCATGGACGATCCTGACGTGCAGAACGTCGTCTACGCGCTGCTTGGCGGCGATGATATTGATGCCATTGAGAGACGCTGGCAGCAGACTGGCGAGACGCGCGGAATGGAGATAGTGGCCAGGGGGAACGGCCTGCTCGCAAGGGAAGGGATGAACGAAGAAACGGCCGCAGAGCTCGCTGAGGCGCTGAGGCAGCGCTATTTGAAAAAGAGGAAGGATCTTTTGCTTGACAAAATCAGGAACGGAACTATCAACGAGAAGGAATACGAAGAGTATTATAGATATATAAGGTCATTAAAAGGAGGGAATACAAGGGCATGAAAAAGGCGAAAAGTAAGAAAACAAAAGAAGAAGTTATGCCTGAAGCAGTCTCCCCAGCATCCAAAGAACCTGAGGGCGCCGAAAATGTGTATGATATTCTGAACGAAGAGCCGAAGCCGGAGGAGATTGGACTTTCGGAGAACGGCGAGATCGATGAAATTGCTATCGACGAGCCCTCTGGCGACGATTCCGATTTGATGAACGCCGTATCCAAGGGGGAAGGAGACGATGACGCCGCCCGTCTCGGAGAGGGCGACGATCAGGATTCCGTCGATTACAGCGCGTATATCGACAATGTGCGCGAACTGCTCCACGAGGGACGCGAAAAGGGCTTCGTCACATACGAGGATATAGAAAAGAGGATGCCTAAGGACTTCCTCACGGCCGATATACTCGATAATCTCTATACTAACCTGATGGAACTCGGCGTCGACGTACTGGACGAGCCGAAAACAAAGGTCGACCCGTCAGAGGGAGAGGCGCTTATCCCAGGTGCGGTGAGCAGCGAAGAGATAGGAGACCTTGAAGATCTGCCTCTTTCCGATCCTGTGCGCATGTACCTGCGTGAGATAGGCAAGATACCTCTGCTCACTTCGGAGGATGAAGTCGTGCTTGCAAAGGGCGTCGAAGCGGGCGACAACTCCTGCAAGGACAAGCTCGTGGAGGCAAATCTGCGCCTCGTCGTCAGCATTGCGAAAAAATACATAGGGCGCGGGATGCTTTTTCTTGACCTTATTCAGGAGGGCAACCTTGGACTGATACGCGCGGTCGAAAAGTTCGATTATCATAAGGGCTACAAATTCAGCACCTACGCGACTTGGTGGATTCGCCAGGCGATCACGCGTGCAATAGCCGACCAGGCCCGCACGATACGCATCCCCGTGCATATGGTCGAGACGATAAACAAACTGATACGCGTATCCCGCCAGCTCGTACAGCGCCTCGGGCGCGAGCCTACAGCCGAAGAGATAGCGAAGAACATGGAGGTCGATCCGAATCGCGTAGAAGAGATACAGCGCATCGCTCAGGAACCCGTCTCACTTGAGACTCCTATAGGAGAGGAGGAAGACAGCCAGCTCGGCGACTTCCTTGAGGACAAGGACCTTCCGAGCCCTGAGGAGGCGGCCGCGAGCCAGATTCTCCGCGAGCAGCTCGATGAGATGCTCGACGACCTGACGGACAGGGAACGTGAAGTGCTCCGCCTGCGCTTCGGCCTGGAAGACGGGCACGCTCATACGCTCGAAGAGGTCGGGCGCCGCTTCGGTGTAACGCGCGAGCGCATCAGGCAGATCGAAGCGAAAGCGTTGAGAAAGTTGAGGCATCCGAGCCGCAGCAAAAAGCTGAAAGATTTTATTGAATGAGCTCCCTGCGGCGCAAGCTGTAGTTGCTTCTGTCGTTCGGAATCTTTGTAATTTATTGCACAAACTTCCGATTAGCTTTATACTTCTGTGATATAAGCGAGGTGCGGCAGTGAGACTTGATAAATTTTTAAAGCTTTCACGTCTGGTGAAGCGCAGGACTGTGGCGCAGGAGATGGCGGAGATAGGCGCGGTGCGCATAAACGGACGCGTCTGCAAACCCTCCGCCGAGGTAAAGGAGTACGACACCTTAGATATAGCGTACCCGCGGCGCATACTCACCGTAAGAGTGCTGACCGTTGACGAAGCCGCCCTAAAGCGCAACGCTGAAGCCTACGAACTCGTCAACGAAGAAAAAGCTGACTCGGAGAGCAGACCGTGGTAGGATTCGTCAATTATTTTCGTTTGGAAGGTGAAGTAACGTTGTTTCATACATCTGTTGTACTACAATGCCGCGCTTTTCGCGTGAGTGCAGAGAGTTGCGCAGCTTTGCTGGAGGATAAGAGCAGATGAAGGTCGCGGAACCGACGGTCGAAAGGCTGATACAGTATTACCGGCTCATGGCGTCCATGAAGGAGGAAGGGCGGAAGGTCGTTTCCTCGCTTCAGATAGGAGAGATGCTTGGCATTAAGGCAAGCCAGGTGCGCAAGGACCTGTCGTACTTTGGAGAAATAGGCAAGCGCGGAGTGGGCTATCATGTGAACCGCCTCTGCACTCATATCGAAAACATACTCGCGTCGCCGCGTGTATGGCACGTCGCGCTCGCCGGCGTCGGCAATCTCGGCACGGCGCTTATGGGGCACGCGGCTTTCCAGAGCTATAAGTTCAACGTTGAAGCTCTTTTTGACGTGGACCCGGAAAAGGTCGGTAAAAAGATAATGGGGGTCGACTGTTTCCACTCCGACGAGATAGCGAGGGTCATGGAGGAGCGCAACATCGAAGTCCTTCTGCTGGCGGTGCCGGCCTCCGCGGCTCAGAGCTGCGTCGATCAGGCTGTGCGTTCTCCGACGCTTAAAGGGATACTGGCGTTCACGCCCGCAACCGTGATAGTCCCGGACAGGATACTATTCTACAGGGTGGACATATTCGTCGAGCTCGAAAAGCTTCTTTTCTTCCTCAAGGAGCGCGAGAAGAATACTTTGAAGCCGGGCGAAAAAATAGTATAGTCTAACTGATGATGTCATGTTAAAATAAACTGGTGTGCTGGATATTGGCATAAAGTATTGTGTATTGTAAGGAGGAATTTTTTTGGGTCAGCAGGGCGGAATGGCAGGTATGTTGTTGCCTCTGGCAATGTTTGCGGCGATTTTCTACTTTATGATCATCAGGCCGCAGAAGAAAAAGCAGAAAGCGCACGATGAGATGCTAGCCAGCATAAGCAGGGGAGACACGGTGATCACCGCCGGAGGCTTCTTCGGCATAGTCCGCGACATCCTCGACGACAGCTATCTTGTCGAACTGGACCAGGGCGTTACGGCGCGCATTTTAAAGAGCTCTATTTCGATGAAGAAGGGCGAAGGCAGCAGCGTGTCCCAGCAGCCGAAGAAAAAGAAATCCAAGAAAGCCGAAGAACAGCCCGCCGAAACAGCGGCGATCGAAGAAAGCACGGCCCCCGCGGAAACGGCGGCGGACGGCGAAAGAGAAGCTTAGCATTTATCGGTAAAGATTTGGATTTTTGCGGAGAGGGCTTAAAGTCCACTCCGTTTTCTTTGCAGGGAGGCGCATTAGAATGTTAAAAAGAGACAGGTGGCGGCTCATAGTTGTCGCCGCGGTTGTTCTCATCGCCGCAGCAGTGGCGTTTCCGATAAAAGGAAAAGTACGCCTTGGGCTCGACCTCAGAGGCGGCGTTCATATAATACTTCAGGCGAAGGGCACGCCTGAGAACCCGCTTACAGCGGACAGCCTTGAAAGGCTTCTCGTAGTTCTGCGCTCGCGCATAGACCAGTACGGCATCGCGGAGCCGCTCATCCAGCGCGAAGGCGAGGACAGGATAGCGGTCGACCTTCCCGGCGTAGAAGACCCTGAAGCGGCGCTCGATCTGATCGGGCGCACCGCAGTTCTTCAGTTCCGCCAGGTGCTTGGAGAATCTCCGAGGGTGCCGGCGGAGCCGATACGCTCCAATTATGACAGCGACGATCAGTTCAAAGCTGCCGAGGGACGCTGGAATGCCGCGAAGAACGAAGTCGAAGAATATGTTAAGCAGATGGAGGAGGCCGTTAAGACGAACCCCGACATGCTCGTAGCGAAGAGCGAGAGCGGCAGCGCCTACCTGCTTGGCAAGATGTACGTCGGCGGCGGCGACCTCACCAAGGCCGAGACGAACTTCGACCAGTTCGGCAAGGCGGCCGTTTCGCTGAAATTCAACCCCGAAGGCGCAAAGCTCTTTGATGAGGCGACGGCGGCGAATATACAGAAACAAATAGCGATCGTCCTCGACAACGTAGTCATTTCGGCGCCTGTCGTGCAGCAGCGTATCTCGGGCGGCGAAGCTCAAATCACCGGCTCTTTCACGACGGCCGAGGCAAACCGCCTCGCTATCATGCTCCGCGCGGGGGCTCTGCCCGTAGAGGTAGAGGTGCTGGAGAACCGCTCGGTCGGACCGTCGCTCGGCGCCGACTCGATACATGACGGCGTGAAATCAGGCCTTATCGGCGCGGCGCTCGTAGTCGTCTTCATGATCGTCTACTACGGGATGCTCGGCATCGCGGCCGACATAGCCCTCGCCGTCGCGATGCTCCTCGTCGTTGCCGCGATTATCGCTCTGAAGTCGACTCTTACTCTGCCGGGCATCGGAGGTATGGTGCTTACGATAGGCATGGCGGTCGACGGCAACATCCTGATATACGAACGAATGAAAGAAGAATTCCGCTCAGGCAAAACGATAATGGCGGCCCTCGACGCCGGCTTCCGCAAGGCTCTGGTCGTCATACTCGATTCGAACATAACGACGCTTATCGCAGCGGCGATTCTGTTCTACTTCGGCAGCGGCCCGATTCGCGGATTCGCTGTAACGTTGAGCGTCGGCGTCGTTGCGTCGGTTTTCTGCAACACGGTGGTTACGCGGACACTGCTGGGCGTGATGCTTTCAGCCCGCAAAAACGCTACCTTTTAGAAATGAGGCAATGACAAATGGCTACCTTTGACGCTTCAAAGCTCAATTTCCAATTCATGAAGTACAGAAAGATACTGGTAGGGCTCAGCCTCGTATGTATCGTCGCGTCCATCGCCCTACTCTGCACTAAGGGGCTTAATCTGGGAGTCGACTTCACCGGCGGGCTCGTCCTTCAGGTGAAATTCGACCAGCCGACGGACATTGCCAACGTCCGTTCCGCTCTTTCAAAGATCGGGCAGGGCAACGCAACGATACAGGCGTTTGACCAGAACGACGTTCTGCTTCGCTTTCAGGCTCAGGATGAGCAGGTCCGCAAAAATGTACTCGCGGTCCTTTCCGCCGATATAGGAGGCTATAAGATTCTCCGCGTCGACAAGATCGGTCCTGTCGTAGGAAAAGAGCTCCGCGCACAGGCCGGATATTCGCTCTTCCTCGCGCTCGCCGGGATCCTTATTTACATGGCTTACCGTTTCCGCCTCCGCTTCGGCGCAGCGGCGGTCGCTGCGCTGATGCACGACGTTATCTTGATGCTCGGGGCGTACAGCCTCACCGGCAAAGAAATCTCCGTGACGTTCATCGCGGCGGTCCTTACTGTGGCCGGTTACTCTCTGAACGACTCGATAGTAGTCCTCGACCGCATACGCGAGAACTGGGGAAGTGTACGCAGCGTGGGCATCGAAAAGCTCGTCAATACGTCGGTCAACCAGACGCTGTCGCGCACGATAAACACTTCTGTGACGACTTTGCTTCCTGTCATGGCGATGTTCCTTTTCGGAGGAGAAGTCATAAGCAATTTTGCGTTTGCTTTCCTCGTCGGCATCGCCGTCGGCACCTACAGCTCGATCTACATCGCGAGCTCGCTGCTCGTCGAATGGTACAGCCGCTCTCCGAAATTTTAAAAATTTCCCTGCGGCTCTTACAATACTGAAAATCTCTCCCGCCAGAGCGGCGGAGAGAGATTTTTTTTATTTTATGTTGTATGATATACCGGTATATGAAGATGCGCGGAAGAAAAATTTTTCTTTCGCAGACGGGGGGATTTCGCTTGAAAAGTTATATTCTTGCCATTGTGCTGACTATGTTTGTATCAGCTCTGTTCGCCTTTCAGAATATCGGCGATGTCACGGTGCGTTTTCTTATATTTGAATGGGTCTTTCCGCAGGGCGTCTGGGAGGTCGTGCTCTTTTCATCCGGCGCGGCGGTCATGTGGTTCTTTTCTCTCTTCTCGGTCTTTGAGGTGCGCTCGAAGATGAAGAAGGAATTGAAGGCAAAGGATGAGAAGATCGAAACGCTGGAAAAAGAGAAGAAAGCGATACTCGACACGCTTGCCCACGGCGCCTCCGCGCCCCAGGAGAACGCGGCGCAGGCGGCCGGACGGTCAGAAAGCGAGACAACAGATTAACATTGGTTGTCCGCTGTACAAAAGATTCTCTTAATATTTACAGAAGGTCTGAGACATCCGCAGAGATCGCCGCTAAGTTCAGCTGTTCGCCGCTTCAGGCGTCGCTTCTGGAGATGCGCGGGGTCACGGCCGACGATATGCCAGCGGAGGTGCGCGACTGGCTCTCACCCTCTCTCTCGGGGCTGCTGGAGAAGCTGGACCTTGGGGAGAGGGGCAGAAGATCGGCGGAGCTCATAAACGGTGTTACACCGTCGTCGAGAGTCGTTGTCTACGGCGACTACGACGTGGACGGTATATCCGCGACGGCGATAGCGATGGAGCTCGTGCTCGCGCGCGGGGCGCACGTGCGCTATTTCATTCCTCACAGATTCAATCAGGGATACGGCCTGCATAAAGACGTAGCCGAGACGATAGCTAAGCACGGCTGCGATCTTGTTATAGTCGTCGACTGCGGCTCTCAGGACGCGGAAGCCGTCGAGGCGTTGAAATCGTCCGGAATCCCCGTAGTGATATTCGATCATCATCTCGTAGAGAGCACTCCCGCCGCGTGTGACGCGATCATCAACCCGCAGATCGCCGGAGACCCGGCCGCAAAAAAGCTCTGCGCCGCCGGCGTCATATGGTGTTGGATATGGCAGAACGAGCTGCTTCCTGAGAGCTCGCTGATGCGCGTGCTCGACGTCGTGGCTCTCGCTACGATAGCGGACTGCGTTTCACTCGCCTCGCCTCTGAACAGAGCGCTAGTACGGGAGGGGCTCAAATCCATCCGCACTCAGACGCGCCCAGGGCTTTCGATTCTGATGGAACAGCTCGGAATAACACCTTCCGCCGTGGACACGGAGGACCTCGCGATGAAGGTGATACCGTGTCTTAACGCGGCGGGGCGCCTCTATCTCGCGGATCTTGCGGAGGATATACTTTTCCCGGGAAAGAATCTCGCGTTGAACGTGAGCCGTCTCATCGCGCTCAACCGCAGAAGGCGCGAGCTTTCCTCGAAGATACTCGATCAGATCGACACGGCGTCGGAGGGCGATTATAAATATGTGCTGACGAACAGCGAATGGTCCGTCGGAGTTTTGAGCAGCGTCGCAAGCCGCATCTGCAGCGAACGTAACTCGCCGGTGGCGCTCGTCGCATCCGCGGGCGGCGTTATGCGCGGCACGCTGCGCATGCCCTCCGACGGCGACGCAGTCGGCGTGCTGAAGAAAATAGCGCCTTTGCTCAACACGTGGGGTGGGCATCGTCTTGCTGCCGGCTTCAGCGTGAAGGCCGAAAACTGGGAGAAGGTCCGCGAACTTCTGGAGGAAATGCTTTCCCTCGTGAAACCGGTGCCCGAAAAAGAAGATCTGCTCTACTGGGAGCCGGGCAATATGGACATCGACACTTGGTCCGAGGCCGCGGTGCTGGGCCCATTTGGGATGGACAATCCATTCCCTCTGCTTTATTCCCCGTGCAATGGAAAGATAAACATCCTGCCGCTGGGCAGGACGGGCAAGCATGTCAAGGTGGAGACGGGATCCGCTTCGCTTCTCGCGTTTGGTGCGGCCGACATGTTCGGCGACGCCGCGGATATCGAAGGCTGGGCGTATAAGCCGCGCATCGACACGTGGCGCAGCGTCACGTCGCTGCAGTTCGTGCTCGAAAAAATGGTGATGCGCTGATTTCAGCGATATACGGCGGCTCTTTTCATGGAACGGATAAATGGTAACGCTCAAGCGGCGGCGGCGAACGCCCGCACCGCACATATGAAGGAAATAGCCGGAAGGGGTGGCTTCCCTGCTGTGGAAAAGGAGAGCCGCGCGCTGATGGAGGGCTATTGGGGGCGTGTCTCGGAGGAGCAGCGCGTTCCCTCTCTGCGTCTTGCGTGGCAGGAGCTGTGGGCCAAGATGACCCTTTACCTCCCAAAGGAGGACGCCAAGAAGGTCGGCGAAGCCTTCGTCTTCTCGTCGGTCGCGCACGCTCATCAGCGCCGCCACAGCGGCGAACCTTACGTTATACACACCGTGAGCGTCGCGGCGATACTCGCCGGCATGAAATTCGACAGGGACGTGCTGATCGCGGCTCTGATGCACGACGTGCTAGAAGACACTGAAGTTACGCCAGAGCAGCTCGAAGAAAAATTCGGAAGCGACGTGCACGCGCTCGTCGACGGCCTGACGAAGCTGGGGAAGCTGCAATTCAACTCGGAAGAGGAATATCAGTCGGAAAATCTGCGCAAGATGTTCTCGCATATGGCGAAGGATATACGCGTCGTCTTTATAAAGCTTGCGGACCGTCTGCACAACATGCGCACGATATCGTCTCACAGACACGAGAAGCAAGAGAAAATCTCACGCGAGACTCTGGATATTTACGCGCCGCTCGCGCACAGGCTCGGAATGTATCAGATAAAGCGCGAGCTCGAAGACCTTTCCTTCTGCATACTCGATCCTGAGACCTACTATGACATCAAGCGCCGCGTGCGCAAAAAGCTGCCGCGCCGCGAAGAGGTCATAAAAAAGGCGATGGATATCCTTAATCAGAAGATCGCCGAAGAAAATATAGCGGCGTCGATCAAGGGGCGGTCGAAGCACATTTACAGTATCTACTGCAAGATGCGCCGCAAGAATCTATCGTTCGACCAGCTTTACGACATCCTTGCGCTTCGCGTGATCGTGAAGACTATTGGAGAATGCTACCAGGTGCTGGGAATAGTCCATACGCTGTGGAGCCCGATTCCCGGGCTTTTCGACGACTATATCGCTAACCCGAAGAGAAATCAGTATCAGTCCCTTCATACGACGGTAATAGGGCCGGAGGGCGACCCGCTCGAGGTGCAGATACGCACCGAGGAGATGAACCTCCTAGCCGAATACGGTATCGCGGCGCACTGGAACTACAAAGAAGGCGGCCGCAAAGTCGACGAGATGGACAAGCGCCTGAACTTTATACGCATGGCGCTAGATTCGGTACGGCCTCCGGCATCAGTGGGGGACGCGCCGCATAAGGAAAGTTCGGGAGCTGATTCGGAAAGGACGCTCTTTCTCGATAATCTGAAGACCGACGTCCTTACGGAAGAAGTCTTCGTATATACGCCCAAGGGGCGCATCGTACGCATCCCGAAGGGCTCCACGTCGATAGACTTCGCCTATGCAGTCCACACTCAGGTAGGGCACACCTGCGTCGGAACGGTCATCAACGGCCGCATAGCACCGCTCGACCAGGAGCTGAAGGACGGCAACATCGTAAAGATACTTACCTCTCCGCAGGGCAAGCCCTCCCGCGACTGGCTGAAGATAGCGAAGTCGAGCCGCGCGCGCAACAAGATAAGATCGTGGTTCCGCCAGCAGGAGAGCCAGGGACGCGACGAAAAATTGAAGCACGGGCGCGAGCTCCTCGAAAGAGAGGCGGCGCGCCGCTATCCGAATGTAGAAAACCCGCTCTCCTCCTTTACCTCACAGCTCACGCATATCGCGCGCGAACTGGGCTACGGCGGCCTTGACGACCTGACGGTCGCAGTCGGCGCCGGCATCCATTCCACCGCCGCGGTCTTTGGACGCCTGCCGGCGGACGCGTCGAAAGCGCAGGCGCCGGTGCCTGACGCGGCTTCGGCTCAACCCCGTAAAGAAGCGGATTCGGAGGTCGTAGTCGACGGCGTGCAGGGCGTCCTCGTGACCCTCGCGCAGTGCTGCAGGCCGATACCGGGCGACGAGATCGGCGGCTTCGTAACGCAGAGTAGAGGGATTTCCGTCCACCGGAAGGATTGTCGAAATTATAAAAAAAGCGACGAATCGAGGCGCGTCGACGTCTTCTGGGGAAAGCCGAAGGCCACGCGCTACATTGCGCGCGTAAACGTCGAAGGCGTGGAGAAGCCCTCTCTGCTCGCCGATATCGTACAGACGACGGCGCAGATGGACGGACTCGTATCGCGCGTAATACACAACACGAGCTCGCGCGTCGTGGCTGATTTTCAGGTCAAGGACCTCGAACATCTTTACAGGATCATGGGCAAACTCAATAATATTCCCGGAGTGCTGGAGGTCAATAGAGAATGAAAGCTGTTCTGCAGAGGGTGACGTCGTCGAAGGTATCGGTCGAGGGCAGGGCTATAGGCGAGATAGGGCGCGGGATAACCGTGCTCCTCTGCG
The DNA here is from genome assembly GCF_000712295.1 of Synergistes jonesii. Lineage (NCBI taxonomy): Bacteria > Thermotogati > Synergistota > Synergistia > Synergistales > Synergistaceae > Synergistes > Synergistes jonesii. The sequence goes on from NZ_JMKI01000026.1 coordinate 12,981, forward strand.
CTGTGCCTGGCGATACACAGAAGGATGTCGACTGGCTTGCCGAAAAAATAGTGAATCTCAGGATATTCGACGACGAAGAGGGCAAAATGAATCTTTCACTGAAGGACGTGAAGGGCTCGGCTCTCGTCGTCTCGCAGTTCACGCTCTGCGGAGACTGCCGCAAAGGCCGCCGCCCTTCGTGGGCGAAGGCGGCAGCGCCGGAATTCGCGAACGAAATGTATGGGAAATTCATCGAGGCTGTGAAAAAAAACGGAGTGCCTACAGAACATGGGCAGTTTCAGGCATATATGGCCGTGGATATTCAAAACGACGGTCCCGTGACATTGATAATAGATACTAAGGAGTGAGCGAAATGGAAATAAAAAGGTTTCCGCTCGGAATGTTATGGACAAACTGTTATCTCATATGGGATGATAACGGCGACGGCTTTATAGTCGACCCGGGCGGCCCTGCGCAGGATGTCGCTGATTTTGTCCGCGAAAAAGGAATAAAGGTGCATAGAATCCTCCTGACGCACGGGCACGCCGACCATATCGGCGGTTTGGAGCAGCTGCGCGGCACGGCTGATCAGGGGGTTGCGGTTCACGAGGAGGACGCCGACTGTCTTACAAGCCCGGGCAGAAACCTTTCTTCCTACATGGGCGGCGAGGTGGAGGCGCGCCCGGCGGAAAAGCTGCTGCGCGACGGAGATAGAATGACTGTCGGAAAGATGACCCTCGAGATAATACACACGCCGGGGCATACGCCGGGGGGAATCTGCATCGTCGTTTCTGACGGCGGCGAAAAAATACTGATTTCCGGCGACACGCTCTTCGCCCGCTCGATAGGCAGAAGCGATCTGCCCGGCGGTGACGAAGATACTTTGATAGAATCTCTTAAGAGGCTTGACGATTTTCCAAAGGATATGCGGGTCTTCCCGGGGCACGGGCCTGAAACGACTATCGGCGCGGAGAAGCTTTATAACCCTTACTGGCCGAGATAGGAGCCATGGAGTTTTCGAGCCTCCCATCAGATGAAAAACCGCGTGAAAAGTTATTCACGCACGGCCCCTCGTCTCTTTCGCTGGCGGAGCTCGTCGCGGTATTATTGAGGACGGGCCGGCAGGGCGAGGACGTAGTCGAGATGTCGCGGAATCTTATAGCGCGCATGGGCGGCCTGGAAGGGCTGACGCGCGCGGCGACCGAAGAACTTTTGCAGGAGAAGGGGCTGAAGCAGGCGAAGGTCGCCTCTCTTGTCGCTGCGCTTGAGCTCGGCAAGAGGATAGCTCTTCTCAAAAGCGAAAAAAGAGGGGACTGGAAGCAGCCGTTGCTCGCTAAGGCGCTTGAAGTTAAACATATGGAGCGCGAATGCATCTACGCTTTCTTCCTCGACGTTAAGGACAGGGTCATAGGGGAGGATGTGATATCCTACGGCGGGCTTTCAGGCGCCTTCCTCGACATGCCGTATCTTTTCCGGCAGGCCGTGAGGCTGTCGGCCGCGAAAATCGCGCTGATGCACAACCATCCCGACGGCTGTGCCTCGCCGAGCAGAGAAGACCTATCCCTTACAGAGCACGTCGAGCGCGGCCTGCGCTGTCTCGGAATGGAACTCAAGGGACACTATATAGCAGCGGGAGGAGAGCTTTATACGGTAAAGGGTGAGGAAGTTTCGCCGGACGCGGCGGATTCCGCAACGAATTGACTTACGGTGCGGCAGGATAAAAATCGAAAGCTGGTGTTTTAATTGTTCAGTTTTAAACCAAACCTCTTCAGACAGGATGTAGGAATAGATATAGGTACGGTTAACACCGTGATTTATGTAAAATCCAAGGGGGTCGTGATAGACGAGCCCTCCGTCGTAGCGGTGCGCAGGCGTGGCCGCAAGGGACAGAAGGAAATAATAGCGTTCGGCTCCGCGGCTAAAAAGATGATCGGGCGCACGCCCCAGGGCATAACGACGCTGAAGCCGCTCTCCTACGGAGTCATAGCGGATTTTGACATGACGCGCTATATGATACGCCACTACTTGTCTCAAGCCTCGCCGCAGAACGGCTTTTTCTCGCATCCGCGCGTCGCGGTCTGCGTTCCGGCCTCCGTCACGGAGGTGGAAAAGCGCGCCGTCGTCGAGGTGACGCTCGCGGCTGGGGCCAAAGAGGCTTTTGTCGTCGAAGAGCCGCTCGCCGCGGCTATGGGCATCGGCCTTCCGATAGACGAGGCGCGCGGCACGATGATCGTAAACATGGGCGGAGGCACCTGCGAGGTTGCAGTCATATCTCTCGGAGGCATAGTTATAAACCAGTCGGTAAGGGTCGCCGGGGAGGCGCTCGACGAAGCGATCGTCTCGCTGCTCAGGCAGAATTACACACTCGCTATAGGCGAAAGCACCGCAGAGGAGATAAAGATCGCGATAGGCTCGGTGATACCTCTCGAGCAGGAGTTGAGGATGGACGTCAAGGGAAGGGATCTGCTGAACGGGCTCCCGCGCGTCATAAGCATCGGTTCGGAGGAAGTCCGCGAGGCGATGGAGCCCGTCATAGCCCAGATAGAAGAGACGGTACATTCGACGCTCGAACGTACTCCGCCGGAGCTCGTGCGCGATATAGTCGACCAGGGAATCATGCTCTCCGGGGGGACGGCGAACCTACGTGGGCTCAACATACGCTTCGCGGACGCCCTCAACGTTCCCGTGCATATCGCGGACCAGCCGGTCTACTCCGTCGCGCTGGGGCTTGGAAGGATGCTTGAAATGCCGCGCGGGAAGGAGAGCGTGTCAGTCACAGTTGAAAAACAGGATGCGTAGGGAGGAGGCGGATAATGCGGATTCTCTGCCGCGAGAGCCGGCCGTGGCTTAATTCCTTCATTTCGGTCCTCGCAGGGGCGGCGATCCTCTTTTTATCTGCGGGCACAGACGGCGTGAAACACGGAGCCGTCGAGCTTGTGAACGGAATTCTCTCTTATCCCGAGAAGCCCGTCCTCTACCTGCGCAACATCATAAAGCTGAGCGGGAACTGGGTCCTCGAGCGCGACAATCTTAACGAGCGTGTCGAGAAGCTCGAGCTTAAAAACCTCGCTCTCGAGGAGGCGTTGCAGCGCGCCGGAGTTAAAAGCCCGGCGCCGAAGGGCGGCTATCTGCGCGCCGTCGTCACGCTGCGCTATCCTCAGGAGTGGTGGCAGGAGCTTCGCATCGACAGGGGGGCTCAGGAGGGCGTTCGCGAAGGGGCGGCCGTCGCTTCCGAGGGCTTTCTCGTAGGACGCGTGACGCGCGTCTCCGCCCACTCGTCGTGGGTCGAGCTTATAACTTCATCCTCCTTTCTTATCGCGGCCGCGGTCGACCAGACTCGCGACCTCGGCGTCGCCGCCGGCGACGGCAGGGGGCATCTGCGCCTGCTTTACATTCCCGAAGAGAGGAACGTCAGGCGCGGGATGAGCGTTTCGACATCGCTGATGAGCGACGTAATCCCACCGGGGCTTGCGATCGGCACGATAATCGGGATCGACGAGGAGAAGGAGGGGTATAAGGAGATGCGCCTGAGCGCCGGCGCTCACCTTACGCAACTCTACAACGTCGACGTCTTTATGCCTTCGAGCGGAGGCGCGCAGCGATGATTCTGCTTTCTTTGATATGGCTGCTGCAGGATTTCGCGCAGCTGCTGCTGATGGGCATCTGCATGATACCCGACGTCTTCCTGCTGACGATTCTTTTTATCGCGCTGCTGCCGGAAAAGTCAAAGGAGGAACAGTCGAAGCTCGTGTGGATAGCCTTCTTCGGCGGCCTGTTGTGGGACCTTCGCTGGACGAACCTCCCAGGGCTCACCTCCGCGATCAGCGGCGGCGTCATAGGTCTCGCCTGCTTCATCTGGCAGAAGCTTCCGGCGATTGGGCGCACCCCCTTCGCGTTCATGGCGGTTTCGGCGTTCTGCGAGCTCGTCTACGCGCTCGGACATTATTTCTTTTGGACGATACCGAGCCAGAGCGCGCTGCGCCAGTTCATCGTGCAGCAGCTTATAGCGGTGCCGGTGATAATAATTTTTGCGTGGCTTTTCGGCAGGGCTTCCGAAAGAAATGGCTGAGCAGAAATATTCAAAATTCGATACGATGAGGCGGCTCCGCTTCCTGCAGTGGGCGCTGCTCTTTTCTTTCACGCTGCTCGCGGCGGGGCTCTTTTATTTTCAGGTCGCGAACGGCGACACCTATGTCAAGCTTGCTTCCCAGAACAGGCTGAGGATACTGCGCATACTTCCGCCGCGCGGCGGCATCGTAGACATAAACGGCGCGCCGCTGGCTGTCAACGTGCGCACCTTCAACATAAACGGCTATCCGGTCGACCTGCAGAAGGAAGAGAACGTCAAGATCGTGACTGAGTTGCTCAACCGCAGCGGGATACCGATGACGGAGGAAAAATTCAGGGAGACCGTTTCAAAGCAGTATTCGGCCCCTTACCGCGCGATAACCGTAGCGACGAACCTCACCTTCGCGCAGGTCGCAGAGCTGGTAATGGATAAAGATTTCCGCCACGTGCTCTTCCCGACGCCCGTCTGGCGGCGCACTTACCCTGCGGCGCAGTACGCGGCGCACGTCGTCGGCTATGTCGCCGAGATAACGAAAGAGGAGCTTGAAGCGAAAGACACGGAAATTTACCGCGGCGGCGACATGATAGGCAAAAACGGCGTCGAGGGCGAGTACGAAGATTCGCTGCGCGGAGCCGCCGGCGAAGAGGTTATAGAGGTGGATTCGCGCGGCAGAAAACTGCGCGACGTGAGCTATGTGAAATCGACAAAAGGAAAGGACATGATGCTCGCCATCGACCTCGCAGCTCAGCGCTACGCGGCGGAGCTAATAGGAAAATACAGAGGCAGCGTCATAGCGATGAACGTCAACGACGGCAGCGTGCGCTGTCTTTACTCATCGCCTTCCTTCGACCCGAACCCTCTCACGTGGGGCATCACACATAAAGAATGGGCGGCCCTGACCGACCACCGCGAAAGGCCGATGATGAATCGCGCCATATCTGGGGCGTATCCGCCGGCTTCGACGTTCAAGATAATCACGGGCTCGGCTCTGCTTGAAAGCGGAGTCGCGAACAGAAATACGACGGTCTACTGCCCGGGCTACTTCGAGCTCGGCGGCAAACGCTTCCGCTGCTGGAAGCACAGTGGACACGGACGCGAAAACATAATCGCAGCGCTCCGCGATTCCTGCGACGTATTTTTTTACGAGCTCTCGAACGAGATGGGGATAAGCAGGCTTATCCGCACCGCGTCGAAATTCGGAATCGGAAAAAGGACCGGCGTAGATATAGCCGGCGAAGCGTCGGGGACTCTCGCCGGCCCGGAGTGGAAGAAGAGGAGGATAAAGGAGAACTGGTACGGCGGCGACACAGTCAACTATTCGATAGGGCAGGGCTACGTGCTTATGACGCCGCTGCAGGTCGTCCGCGCCTATGCGGCCATAGCCAACGGAGGGAAACTTTTGAAGCCGCGCCTGAACACTGAAGCGCCGGTCGAAAGTATCCCTCTCGATATTCGCCCCGACGTGTTAAAATTGATAAGGCGCGGCGTCGAAGAAGTTACCAGAAGCGGCACGGGGCGCAGAGCCGCGAATTACGGCATAAAGATCGCAGGCAAGACGGGGACTGCGCAGAACTCGCAGGGCGAGGACCACGCGTGGTTCGTCGGCTACGCGCCGGTCGACAAACCGCAGTACGCGGTGGTCGCGATCGCGGAAGCCGGCAAGGGCGGATCGTCCGTCGCGGGGCCGATAGTGGGAAAGATGTTGAATTTCCTGATAAACGGCAAAAAATACGCGGAAGAGAAGCCGCAGGAAAAGAAGGAAGCGGCCGGGCGAGGAGCTGAAGCGCCAGCTGACGGACAGGAACGCTGATTTTTTCTCGTGGGGGTTGAAGAATGATTCAATTGAAGGGCAGACAGGCAGGGTCGCTGCGATGTATCATACCTGCCGACATGAGCGAGCGCGAGATGCTCGAAGGCTTCGAGACGCTGCTTTCGACGGGCGGCCGCCTGCTCAAAGGAAACAACGTCGAGATAGATCTTCAGACGCGGGCCTTCAAGCCTGAACTGCTCTTAAAAATCTGGAAAAACTTTATCGAACCTGCCGGCTGCACCGTCTCGCGTTGGATCGCGGCGGACGGAGGCGCAAGAGAGCTGCTCGTCAGAATGGGCTTTTGCGCTTCGGCAGACGGAGGCTTTCCTTTAAAAAACGGATACAGGGGCGAACGCGAGGCGGAAGAAAAAAGCTTTCCCGGCTTCGTCTATTTCGGCACGCTGCGCGGCGGCCAGAGCATAGGGCACAACGGCGATATAGTCGTGATCGGCAACGTGAATCAGGGCGCCGAGATCGCCGCGAAGGGAAACGTCACAGTGATAGGGCGGCTTAACGGTCTCGTACACGCCGGCTGCGGCGGGGACGACGGCGTTGCGGTCGTCGCGCGCTCCCTCGAAACGGGGCAGGTCCGTATAGGAACGAAGCTCGGCATTATAGACAGGAATTCGCCTTTCTGGGGAAGAGCTGTTACATTGAAAATAAACGACAATGAAGTTCAGGTCGCTCCGTGGCCGGAGCTTTGAAGGGGATGAAACCTTGGGTGGAGAAAAAATGAAGTGCAGAACGATCGTGATTACTTCCGGCAAGGGCGGCGTCGGCAAAACGACGGCGACGGCGAATATCGCCGCGGCGCTCGCCCAATCGGGCTATAAGGTCGTAGCCGTGGACGGAGACGTTGGGCTGCGGAACCTCGACGTCATAATGGGACTCGAAAACCGCATAGTCTACACGCTGATCGACGTCATCGAAGGGAATTGCCGGCTGAATCAGGCGCTTATCCGCGACAAGAGGCTCGATAGCCTCTATATGATTCCGACGGCGCAGTCGAAGACTAAGGACGCCGTCTCCGCCGAGCAGATGGAAAAGATATGCGCCGACCTCGCGCCGGATTTCGATTTCATATTGATAGACAGCCCGGCGGGAATAGAGGCCGGCTTCCGCAACGCGGCCGCCGGCGCCGCGGAAGCGCTGGTCGTGACGACGCCGGAGGTCTCGGCGGTGCGCGACGCCGACCGTATAATCGGGCTGCTGGAATCGATGGGCAAATCGCCGATAAAGCTTATCGTGAACAGGATACGCCCCGAGATGGTGAAGCGTGGAGAGATGCTGAGCGTCGACGACGTACTCGACATACTCGCGGTCGACTTAGTCGGCGTGATACCGGACGACAAATCGATCATCACCTCGGCGAACAGCGGCGAGCCTCTTATCTTTTCAGCTGCGACGAAGGCGGGAGAGGCTTTCAAAAATATTTCCAAACGCATATGCGGCGAAAGAGTGCCCTTCATGGACCTCTTCGACAACGACGGCGGAGTTTGGGCGTCTATCCGCAGATTCTTTTCCAAAGGGTAGGTGGACGAAGTGGGAATACTTGACTGCCTGGGCGGGCTTTTCGGCAGACAGAAGAGCGGCAGCGTCGCTAAGGAACGCCTTCAGCTCGTCCTGATACACGACAGGAACGACATATCGCCGGAGATCTTGAACGCTCTTCGTGGCGACCTGATAAACACGATAAAAAAATATCTTGAGATAGACGAGAACGGCATAGAGCTCGACCTCAACAGAGAGGATCACTCCGTAGCGCTGCTTGCGTCAATACCGCTGAAGAACATGAGGAGGCACGCGCCCGAGGCTCCTCAGGCGCAGCAGAAGACGTCGCAGAAGGTCCAGGCGCAGGAGAAGAAGGGAAAGAAAAAGTAAGCGGAGCTGAATAATTTTTTGCGCCGCGCTCTGAAATGGCTGAAAAATTTTCCACCTCTTGGGCGGATATAAGGACCTACACGGACTGGCTACTGCTGGCCGCCGGGCTGCTGCTCTTCTGCTTGGGGCTCGCCGCGATATACAGCGCGAGCGCGTCCTTCGCTAAAGGCGGCGCGGCGCTCTCCGGCTTCGTCATAAAGCAGGCGGCGTGGGGGGCGATCGGCTCGCTGATCTATATCGCGGCGGTCAAGGCGGATTACCGGAATTTCATGAAGTACGCGGCGCCGCTCTTCGCCTGCATGGTGCTTACGCTGATCGTCCTGCTGCTTTCGGGGCACAGCGCGCGGGGGGCGCAGCGCTGGTTCAATTTCGGATTTTTCCGCTTCCAACCGTCGGAGTTCGGCAAGGTTGTATTCGCGCTTGCGCTTGCCAAGCTCTGCGCCGCGTTGCCGCCGAACAGCCCGCGCAGGATATGCGCCGCCTGCGCCGTCGCCGGAGCGGCGATACTGCCGATAATGCTTCAACCCGACTTGGGCAGTTCTCTTGTTTACGCCGTAATGCTTTTAGCGGTTTTTGTGGCTGCCGGTATGCCTGTGAAGTTCCTCGCCTCGATCGTCGGCGCCGGACTCGCGGCTCTGCCTTTGCTCTGGTTCATAATGAAGCCCTACCAGAGGATGCGCGTTATGGTTTTCATCGATCCGACGGTAGACCCGCAGGGCGCCGGCTATAACGTGATTCAGTCGCGCATAGCGGTGGGCTCGGGCGGGCTTTTTGGAAAGGGCTTCATGCACGGCACTCAGGGGAAGCTGCACTTTCTGCCGGAGCCCCATACGGATTTCATATTCAGCGTTTTTTCCGAGGAATTCGGCTTTTTGGGCTGCTCCGTCGTTTTGCTGCTTTTCGCGCTGCTGCTCTGGCGCGTCTTGAATATCGCGCAGTATACGAAGGATATGCGTGGAAAATTGTTTTGCGCGGCCGTCGCGGCGTGGCTCTGGTTCCAGATAGCCGAGAGCGTCGCTATGAGCATGGGGCTCGCGCCGGTGACGGGGATACCGCTGCCCCTCTTCAGCTACGGCGGCAGTTCCATACTCGTCATATCGCTCGCGCTCGGCCTCGTCCAGAGCGTTAACGTCGCCGCGAGGCAGGATAGATTCTGACTCGAATATATACGCTGCGCGCTTTTGCGCGCTACGCTTCATATAAAAGTTTTTGGAGGGTTTGTTATGTCCGGTGGAATTGACGAGGAGCGCATGCGCGTGCTGCTCTCCTCCGTAAAGCACCCGTCGCGCTACATCGGCGGCGAATGGGGAAGCGGCCCCGTGAAGGAGGGGCGCGATATAGTGCGCGTATGTTACGCTTTCCCCGACGTTTACGAGGTGGGCATGAGCTACCTCGGCTTTCAGATTCTCTACCCGCTTACCAAGTCTCTGCCCTACGCCGACGCGGAGCGCGTCTATACACCTTGGCCGGATATGGAGGAAGCGATGCGCGGCAGCGGAACGCCGCTTTGGTCGCTCGAAAGCCGGCGTCCCCTCAGGGATTTCGACGCGGTGGGCGTCACTCTTCAGTACGAGCTTTCCTGCACGAATATCCTTACGATACTCGACCTTTCGGGCATTCATTTCCGGTCGGCCGACCGCGGCGAGGAGGAGCCGCTGCTTTTGGCCGGCGGCATAGGGGCCCTCTCGCCGGAGCCCGTGGCGCCCTTCTTCGACGCCTTCATGGCCGGAGACGGTGAGGCGCTTATCCCCGAAGTCCTGAGCCGCCTGCACGAACTGAAAGGCGCGAAGCGCGCCGAAAAGCTTTCGGCGCTCGCCGCGATAGAGGGCGTGTACGTCCCGGCTATTCACGGCACGAACAAAAGAATACGCCGCCGCATCGTCGAAAATCTCGACGACGCCTTCTACCACACGACGATGATCGTGCCGAACACCGCAATAGTACACGACAGGGCCGCCGTGCAGGTATTCAAGGGCTGTACCCGCGGCTGCCGTTTCTGCCAGGCCGGAGTGATCGACCGCCCTCTGCGCGAAAGGAGCGCCGAGTCCGTCTGCCGTCAGCTGGAGGCTCTGCTCGAGAGTACGGGCTGGGAGGAGGCCGGGCTGCTTTCCCTCGCCACCTGCGACTGGAAGGGGCTGCCGGAGGCCATGGAGAAACTGGCACCTATGCTCGCAGAATATAAAATAAAGCTCTCGCTGCCGAGCCTGCGCGTCGACGCTTTTTCCGTCGACCTCGCGTCAAGGCTCGAATCGCTGAGAAAAGGGGGGCTCACATTCGCGCCCGAGGCCGGGACGCAGAGGCTTCGCGACGTGATAAACAAGGGCGTGACGGAGGAGGATATCGAAGCCGCGCTTGAGGCGACTTTCGCCCACGGCTGGGAGCGTGTCAAATTGTATTTCATGATGGGGCTGCCGACGGAAACGGAGGAGGACCTCGCCGGCATACTGGAAATATGCGGCAGGGCCGTCACCGCGGCGAAACGCCACAAGCGCCGCGGCGACGTTAACGCGTCGGTCGCCGGCTTCGTACCGAAGGCGCACACTCCTTTTCAGTGGGAGAAGCAGGCGTCTATAGAGGAGCTTCGCGAGCGCGGCCGCTGGCTCAAATCGAAGGTTCGAAGCAGGAAGGTCTCCCTTTCCTATCACGAGCCGGAGCAGACCTTTCTCGAAGGGGTTTTCGCGCGCGGCGACTCGGCGCTCGCGCCCGCGATAGAAAGGGCGTGGCTCGCCGGCGAACGCTTCGACGGATGGAGCGAATATTTTAATTTCGGCCGCTGGATGAAGGCCTTCGAGGAGCTCGGCATGGACGCCGCCTCCTACACTGCGGAACGTGCCCTCGGCGCCGCTCTGCCATGGGATCATATCGACTGCGGCGTCGATAAAGAATATTTGCTGCTCGAACGCGAAAGGGCTTACAGGGCAGAGGTCACGCGCGACTGCCGCGGCGGTTGCAACGGCTGCGGCTGGCAGGGGCGCGCGGAGGTGTGCGGCGGTGGCGAGAATTAGAATACTCTACGAGAAGAAGGGGCTTTTCACCTTTGTCAATCACTTGGACCTGCCTGTAGTAATGTCGCGCGCCGCGAAGCGCGCCGGCTTGAGGCAGGAATTTACGGCCGGCTTCTCGCCGCATCCGCGCATAAGCCTTGCGCCCCCCCTCGCGACGGGAGTCGAAGGCTCGGCCGAGCCGGCCGACTTCTGGTTCGACGAGTGGAATGAAAAATCGCTCTTTCGCTGGAACGCAAGGCTCCCGAAAGGGCTTAAAATATTAAAGTACGCGGAAATAACGGAGGAAAAGGTGCTCGCGAAATCGATCGACGCGGCCCTTTACAGCTTTGCCGGCGCAAGAGCCGCGCTCGGCGCGGAGGCCAAGGAAGCCGTCGCCTCCGAGGCGCGGCGTCGCGGCGCCCTTTACCGCTGCGATTTCGACGGCGGCGTCGTAACGCTCGCGGCAGGCGAGCTTGAGCGCTGCGGCGCGGGGCCTCTCGTTAAGGCCCTGATAGCGGCGGAGATCGTAGCGGGTTGGAGCGAGCTGCGCATTGCGCGCCTCGCAGTCGGGCGCTGGGATGAAGAATCAAAATCCGTGCTGCCGCTCATTTAACGGAGGATTGGGAATATGACAGGCCGTTCAAAAAAAATAATCGCGAACCTGATCGACCCGGAGGAGATTCGGATAGCGATAATAGACGAAAAGGGAAAGCTATACGAGTTTTACATCGAAAGGATGCTCGAACATCAAAGGACCGGAGAAATTTACAAGGCTCGCGTCGACAGCGTGCTCAAGGGGATGAACTCGGCCTTTCTGAATCTCGGCGACGGTAAAAACGGCTTTCTCTATCTTGACGACGTAAAGAATATCGAAGTCAAACAGGGCATGGAGATGCTCGTGCAGGTCGTGAAGAACGCGCGCAAGGGAAAGGGCGCGCGCGTCTCTCCGAGGATATCCCTCGCCGGGCGCTATATGGTGCTGATACCCTATGGGCATGAAACCGGGGTATCCAAGCGCATCGCCAGCGACGGCGAGCGCACGAGGCTGAGGATCATGGCGAAAGAGCTGCGTCCGCAGGGCTTCGGGATAATAATCAGGACGGTAGCCGAAGGCTGCGATATGCTGGAGCTGAAGAAAGACGTCGACGCGCTCGTCGCGCAGTGGGGGGCGATACGCCGCGGCGCGAAGCAGAACGGCGCGCCCTGTCTCGTGCATCGCGACACCGGCCTGCTCGAGCGCGTGCTTCGCGACGAGCTGACCGACGAGATAGACGAAATAGTGATAGACAGCGAAGAGGAAAAGGCGTCTACAGAGGCGATAGTGAGGAGATTTTTCCCGGACAAGGAGATAGAAGTGAACCTCTTCCGTGGAAAGATGCCGCTTTTCGACGTTTACGGGCTTGAAAGCCAGATCGCCGAGCTACAGAGCAGGAAAGTCTGGCTCCCTTCAGGCGCCTACTTAGTCATCGACCAGACCGAGGCCCTGACCGTCATCGACGTCAACACAGGAAAGTTCGTCGGCTCGAAGAATCTCAACGACACTGTGCTCAAGACGAACATGGAGGCTGCCGTAGAGATAGCGCGTCAGCTTCGCCTGCGCGCTCTCGGCGGGATCGTCGTCGTCGACTTTATAGACATGGAAAAGGAAGAAAACAACCAGGCGCTCGTGAAAGAGCTTCAGGAGCTCTTCAAGAGCGACAGGTGCAAGGCGCGCGTCTACGGCGTCACAGGGCTCGGCCTCGTCGAGATAACGCGCAAGCGCGCGCGCACCGACCTGCGCGCCGCCCTGATGCGCAGCTGCCCTTACTGCGGCGGCCTCGGCACGGTGCCGTGCGAGGAGAGCGTAGCGCTCCAGATAAAGCGCTTCATAAGAAAGATAGTGCTTTCGTCGAAATCCGAGGCGCTGCTCGTCGAATGCTCCGAGGGCGTGGCGGAATATATATGCGAGACCTTCCTCGAACTTTGGGAAGAGGAGTTTGAGAAAAAAATTTTCATACGCGGCCGCCCCGGTATGTCGTGGGGCAAATTCCGGCTTGAATGCCAGGGCTCGCTGCATCAGGTCGAACACAGGATAAGCGTTCTTCAGAAACGAGAGGGTTGGGCAGTTGTACATAGGTCGCCTTCAGCTTAAAGGCTTTAAAAGCTTCGGCGGCTCCCACGACTTGATACTTTCGTCGGGTTTCACGGCGATAGTCGGGCCGAACGGCAGCGGTAAAAGCAATCTGCTCGACGCGCTGAGATGGTCGCTCGGCGACAGCAGCGCTTCGCGCCTCCGCATCAGCCGCCAGTCGGACCTGCTTTTCCAAGGCTCCGTGAGCCGAGAGAGGGCAAAGGAGGCCGAGGTCACGCTGCATCTGCGCGACGAGGAGCGCGTGTGCACGATAAAGCGCCGCGTCTCCGCGCCCGACGGCCTGACGAGCCTCTTCGTCGACAACTCGCGCAGGACGCTGACCGAGCTCGACGCGCTGAAGCGTCAGTGGAAGCTCGAAGGCGCGCGCTTCGCCTTCATCGGGCAGGGCGAAGTGCAGGAAACGCTGAAGCAGAGCCCGGTGGAGCGCAGGATGTACTTCGAGCTGCTCTTCGGCATAGACATTTACAGAAAAAAAAGAATGGAGGCGCAGGAGAGGCTCGCTACGGTCGAAGAAGAGAGCGGGCAGCTCCGCCACCTGATGGGCGAGCTCTTCTCGCGCCGCGAGGAGATAGCGCCGGAGGTCGGGCGCGCCGTAGAGATGCGCGCTATATTAGATGGTATCGAGGGAGACAGAAAGCTGCTGTACTGGCTTCGCCGCGCCGAATGCGAGCGCGTCGCGGCGGCGCTTTCCGTCGAGCTTGAAGCGGCATCCGCGCTGCGCGAGGGCTCTTTATTCTGGTCCGGCTTCTGGAAGAAAGCCGGAAGCGCGATAGAGGCGAAAATAAGCCGCGCGGCTCAGGCCCACGGCAGGCAGACGTGGGAGCTCGAGCAGTGCCGCAGCCGCTTCGACGGCCTTATGAAATCCGGCTACGCGTCGGCGACCAGCCTGCGCGGCGCGAAGGCGCGCATCGCCGAGGGGCGCGAAGAGAGGGCGGAGGCCAAAGAGCGTCACGAAAAACTTCTTGCAGAGCAGAAAGCTTCGGTCGACGAGAATAAAAAGGCGCGCGAGGAAGTCGAGAGGGCGCAGAAGGCGCTCGACGCGACAGAAAAAAAATGGAAGGAATACAATGAGCGGCTCGAAGCGACGCGCCGGGAGCGCGAAGAGTGGAACGCAGAAAAGGCGCGCCTCGACGGCGAGCTTCAGAAGAGCCGCGCTAAGCTCTCATATCTCGGCAAAGAGCTTCTGGAAATGCGCTCGAAAAAGGACGGCGTCCCAGACGAGCGCAAAGACATAGACCTTCAGATAAAACAAATTTCCGGCGACAGGGAGAGACTCAACTCTGAGCAGGAAAAATCTGTCAAGGAGCATGGCGAGTTGTACGCGCTCTGCCAGAGATTGGCCGCGGAGCTGCAGCGTGCGAAGCGCGAGGCGTCGAACCTGCGCTCGAAGCTGAACGACGCGGCAGACGCGCTTCAGGCTGGGCTTTACCCGGCGCCTGTGCGCCATCTGCTATCGGCGGCCAAGTTGAAGCGCCTCAACGCCGACCCTCACGCGGTCATCGACGTGATTGCCGCGCCTGTCGACCTTGCCGCGGCGCTTGAGGCTTACCTCGGCGGACGCCAATTCCAGCTTTTAGTCGAAGACATGGAAGAAGCAGGACGCTGCATCGACCGCCTGAAGCAGAACTCCGCCGGCACGGCCACTTTCCTGCCCCTTGAGCGCGCAAGGCCGCGCTATCCCAACAAGGCTTACAGGCTCCCGCAGCGCGGCGTCGTCGGCTGGGCCACAGAGCTGGTGAAGGTGGAGGATCACTGGCTGCCGGCGATACAGCACATCATGGGGGATCTGCTCATCGTAGACAAATACGACACAGGAAAGGAGCTAGTCCGCTCTGGCTTCAGATCGCCGGTCGTCACGATGGAAGGCGACGTCTTCCAGCCCGGCGGCACGGTCAGCGGCGGGCGCAGCCAGAAGAGCGGCAGGGCGCTGGAAATGAAGGCGCAGGTAGCGCGGCTCGAAGAGGAAGCGGCGAAAGCCAAGAGCGAAGCCGAAGCCATTGCTCAAAAATACAAAGTGGCCGAGGCCAAAGAAATCGCCGCCTCCGAGGCGAAAGAAGAGTATACGCGTAGGATACGCGAGCTGAACGGCAAGGCGGCGGTGCTCGAAGACCAGAAGGAACGCATCGCGCGCGAACAGCGCCGCGCCGCTTCGGAGCGTACGCGCGTGCTTGAATCGATAAAGGCCGAGGGCGTTAACTGGCAGAATATCGCGGCGTCGATCGCGGCGCTTGAGGAGAAGCGCGACAGCGCGTCCGACGTGGAGGATGACAGAAAACTCATCGAAGAGCGCGAAAAGTGCCGCGCGCGCGCCGCCGTCGCTGCGAGCGCCCTTTCCTCCGGCTTCGCGATGATGGAGCGCATCAGAAACGACGTGCGCGCTCAGGAGAACAAGCTGCGCAGACTTGACGAAGAAATGTCCGAGCTTGACCAGCAGTGCGTGCGCGAACGCGCAAACCTCGCGAGGATCGGCGGAAGCTGCCTCGAAATACACAACCGCAGAAAAGAGCTCGTAGCACAGATGGAGGAGCACGGCAGTCTCTATACCGGGCTTGAAAGGCTGAAAAAATATATAGCGGCGCGCGGAGCGAAAGCCGAGCAGAGAGCGCTGGCAGAGAACGAAAGGCTCGCCGCGATGCGCTCGAAGAAGAGCGAGACGGAACGCGACCTTGACGAGCTTTGCAACACATGGGAAGAACAATTCCCGTATCCTGGCTCAGAAGAACTGCCCAAAGACGTAAAAATCGAGGAACTTCGCCACAGGATACGCGACGGAGACAGAAAGATAAAGGCCTTTGGCGACGTGAACATGGGCGTGCTCCCCGAGGATGAGAGCCTCAAAGACCGCTTGGCCTTCCTCGGCGAGCAGCTTGAGGACGTGCGCGCAAGCGCCGCCGAGATACAGAAGCTCATAACCGACGCCGACGTAATGGCTCACAGGCAGTTCTCCGAGCAGCTTCAGAAAGTCGACGGGCGTTTCTGCTCTCTCTTCAGGACGCTCTTCGGCGGTGGAGAGGCCCACCTCGTGATGACCGACGGAGAAACGATATGGACCAGCGGCGTCGAGATAGACGCGCGCCTCCCCGGTAAGCACACGCAGGTGCTGAATCAGTACTCCGGCGGCGAGCGCTCCCTTATCTCCATATCGCTGCTTTTTGCCACTATGGAGGTGGCGGGCTCGCCTATCGCCGTGCTCGACGAGGTCGACGCGGCGCTCGACGAGGCCAACCTGCGCCGCTTTAGCGAACTCACTAAAGAGTACGCGAAGAGCCGCCAGATACTCGCGATGACGCACAGGCGCGCAACGATGGAGCGCGCGGACGTGCTCTACGGCGTCACGTTGCAGGAGCAGGGACTTTCACAGGTCGTCGGCGTGCGGCTGGAGGATTGGACGTAATGGAAAAGTGCCACGATCTGCTCCGCGGGGTGCTTAAAATATATCAGCCCGACGAGCGCGAGGGGCTTCGCGTCAACGTGGACACGATACTGCTCGCCCACTTCACGCGCCCAAAGCGCGGCGAAAAGATCCTGGAGATAGGCTGTGCGCACGGCGCAGTTTCTCTGATACTGGCGAAGCGCGGTTTCAGCGTGCAAGGCGTCGACATTCAGCCGCACCTTATAGAGCTCGCGAAGAGAAATGCGGCGCTCAACGGCCTTGATGCTGATTTTTTCGCGGCCGACATACGCGATTATAAAAAAATCGCGCCGGCGCAGAGCTTCGATAGAATCGTAGTCAACCCTCCCTACGATGAGGAGGGGAGCTGCCGCCGCAGTCCGAGCGAAGCGCGTTCGGCATCCGTGCAGGGTTCCCGATGCACGCTCGGCGATATAATCGCCGCCTCGCACTATCTTCTGAAAAACAGAGGGCGCCTTGACATAGTGATTCGCAGCGACAGGACGGGCGAATTGTTCGCGCTCCTCGACAGATACAAAACGCCGCCGAAGATCATGAGGTGCGTACACCCGCGCCCGAAAGGGCGCGCCTCCGTCCTGCTCGCCGAAGCCGTGCGCTCGGGCGGAAAAGGCATAGTCGTGGAGCCGCCGCTGTTTATCGTAGACGAAAGCGGTGCGGAAACGCCGGAGCTCAAAGCCGCCTACGCGATAGAGGAGGGCGATTGATGCCGCTCGTCATCGTCCCGACCCCGATAGGCAACCTTGAAGACATCACGCTTCGAGCGCTGCGCGAGCTGCGCGCGGCGGACGTTATAGCCTGCGAAGACACACGCCGCACGCTGCGCCTGCTGAACCACTTCGATATAAAAAAAGAGCTGCTCTCATGCCACGAACACAACGAGCGCAGGCGCGTCGATACCATATGCGCTCTGCTGGCAGAGGGAAAGCGCGTCGCGCTCGTCTCGGACGCCGGAACGCCTGGGCTTTCCGATCCCGGCGCGGCTGCCGCGCGCGAGGCTGCCGCGCGCGGCTTCGAGGTCGACGTCCTGCCGGGCGCAAACGCCCTTCTTCCCGCACTGCTGCTTTCCGGCGCGTCTATGGAATCATTTTTCTTCGCGGGGTTTTTGAAGGGCAAAAGCGGGGAAAAGAGAAAAAAGCTCGAAGAAATTTCGCAGCTTCCCGACACCCTCGTCTTTTACGTGGCGCCGCACCGCCTTACGGAAGAACTCGCCTTCATCGCCTCCGTCCTCGGGGACAGGCGCGCGGCGCTCGTGCGCGAGATCAGCAAGGTGCACCAGGAAACGATACGCGGTACTTTGCTGGGAATTTGTGATACAATGCCACAAGAAAAAATTCGCGGCGAGTTCGTCTGCGTCGTCGAAGGCGCGGAAGGAAAAACGATGGAAGAAGCCTCGTGGCGCGAGGAAGCCGCCGCGATGGCGCAAAGCGGAGAAAGGACGAAAAACATCGCCGCGGCGCTCGCCGAAAAATACGGTGTGCAGAGAAACGCGGTCAAAAGATTCATAATAGAAAATTTCAACGGGGAGGCCTAAATCATGGCTGAAAAAAATTTCTACATCACAACGCCGATATACTACGTCAACGACGTGCCGCACATCGGGCACGCCTACACGACTATAGCGGCGGACGTGCTGAACCGCTGGCACAAATCCGGCGGCGAGGACAGCTATTTCCTGACGGGCACTGACGAACACGGACAGAAAATACAGACCGCGGCGGAGAAGAGGGGCATGACGCCGCTCGAACTCTGCGACGAGGTCGTGCAGAACTTCAAGAGGCTCTGGAAAGTCCTGAACATCGATAACGACGATTTCATAAGGACGACGCAGCCGCGGCACGAAAGGGTCGTGCAGGAGATATTCCGCCGCCTGATGGCCTCCGGCGACATATACAAAGGGGAGTACGAGGGCTGGTACTGCGTCCCCTGCGAGACCTACGTGCCGGAGGCGCAGATGGGCGATAGCCAGACCTGCCCGGACTGCCACAGGCCTCTGATAAAAATGACGGAGGAGACCTACTTCTTCCGCCTCTCAAAATTCGCCGAGCCGCTGCTCAAATTCTACGAGGAGCACCCCGACGCGATAATGCCGAAAAAGCGCTACAACGAAGTCGTCAGCTTCATCAGGGGCGGCCTTCGCGATCAGTCGATATCGCGCACGACGCTCAAATGGGGCATCCCCCTTCCCGGCGACGAGGCCCACGTCATCTACGTCTGGTTCGACGCTCTGATCAACTACCTCTCGGCGCTCGACTTCCCGCAGGAGGGCGGTAAATGGCAGGTCTACTGGCCCATCGCGCGTCACCTCGTCGGCAAAGACATCATCCGCTTCCACTGCGTGATATGGCCGGCGATGCTGATGGCGCTCGGTCTCAATCCGCCGGTCCGCGTCTTCGCTCACGGCTGGTGGACGGTGGACGGCGAAAAAATGTCGAAATCCTTCGGCAACGTCGTCGACCCCTTCGAGATGGTCGATGTGTACGGCATCGACCCTTTCCGCTACTTCCTGCTGCGCGAAGTTCCCTTCGGGCACGACGGAGACTTCTCGGAAGCCGCGTTAGTCCAGCGCATAAACTCCGACCTCGCGAACGACCTCGGCAATCTCCTCTCGCGCTCGCTGCAGATGATAGAGAAATACCGCGGCGGCAAACTGCCTGCGTCGTACAGCGCGACGGAGCTCGACGATGAGATAAAGGCCATGGGCGAAAAAACCTTCGCCGAGAGCTCCACTCTGATGGATGACTTCGCGTTCGACGACACGCTCAAATGCCTTTGGGCCTTCGTCGGACGCGCGAACAAATACATCGACGAGACAGAGCCGTGGAGGCTCGGCCGCGAGGGCGACGTCGACCGCCTCGACGCCGTGCTGCGCACGCTGTGGGAATCGCTGCGCCTTTCCGCCGTGCTCGTCGCTCCCTTTATGCCTGATACGGGCGCTAAAATATGGAGCCAGCTCGGACTCGCCGGCGGCCCGCTCGAATGCGGCCGCGCCAACTGGAAGTGGGGCGAGCTCCCAGGCGCCGTCAAGGTCGACCGCAGCGGGATACTCTTCCCTCGCATAGACGTTGAGAAGTGGAAAAAAGAAAAAGAGACGCGCGATCTTGCGAAGCGCGCGAAAGCCGACCCCGCCGCGTTCTTTAAATACGCCGACAAAAAGCCGCAGATCGAATACGACGACTTCGCCAAGCTCGACCTGCGCGTTGCGCTCGTCGAAAAAGTAGAAGTAGTTCCAAAGGCCGACAAACTCTACATCCTGCACCTCGACCTCGGCAATGAAAAGCGCGCCATCGTTTCGAGCATCAGAGACTTCTACAAGCCGGAAGAGCTCGAAGGCAAAAAAATAGTCGTCCTCTGCAACCTCAAGCCGGCGAAATTCCGCGGCGTCCAGAGCGACGGCATGCTCCTCGCGGCCGAAAGCCCCGAGACGCGGCGGGAGGTCCTTACGCTGCTCACAGTGATGGACGATTCGATTCCGACCGGAAGCAGGATAAGCTAAGTAGCCGGACAAATAGAAAATCTGCTGACAAGATCGGCGCGGTTCTTAAAAAAGCTGCGCCGACTGTTTTCAAACCGCCCGAAAGAGTAAAGGCGACGGACGCGCGCGTCCGTCGCCGCAACAACGCCGCCATTCGCGCAAAACGCCTTGCTTTATTGTCGCCGGAACTGTAAAATACCTGATTATGCGGGAATGGCGGAACTGGTAGACGCGCTGGACTTAGGATCCAGTGGATTTTCCGTGGGGGTTCGAGTCCCCCTTCCCGCACCAAATTAATATAATCCGAACCTTTTTCCAGACAATAAGGGATGTGTTGATATTTAAGGAATAGAGTATGAAAGCGAGCTAACGATACGAAACGCTCAAAAGGTTTATTGACGTTGTCTTTACGGAGAATGGATATCAGCGCTGTTCCTTACATCTCTATCCCCAGCAATTTCTGCGCGCCCCAGCCTATCATGAAGGAGAGCGCCGCGACTCCCAAGCTTACGCAGACCATTTCGGCGAAGGCGGGGAAAAATTTTTCTTTGCGTACGACCGAGACGTAAAAGGTGAAGAGCATGATGACGAACACGGCGTTCGCGAGGCAGCAGAAGAGCGCGGCCAGCGGCGAGGAGATCAGCGCGTAGGGAACGAGCAGCATGCAAACGGCGAACATGTAGGCGATGCCCGTGTAGAGCGCGGCTTTCAGCGGGCGTCCGTCGCCGCCGGTGTTTTTCTTAGCGAGGTATTCCGACGCGGCCATTGAAAAGGTCGCGGCGCTGCCCGTTATGAAGCCGGCCATGCAGATGACGGCGCTGTCGCCGAGCGCGAAGGTGAAGCCGGCGAGCGCGCCGGTCAGCTCCACAAGCGCGTCGTTTATGCCGAGCACCATCGAGCTTATATATTTCAGCCGTTCGTCGTCGATCATCGCCAGCAGCTCGCGCTCGTGCTCCTGTTCGTCCTCGTATATTTTCAACGCCTCCGGCACTTCGTCTGCTATCGAAGCGTAGATCGCCTGAGCCCTTTCCTCGCCGCGCTCCATCAGGTTGATGACGAAGGTGAGTCCGAAGAGGAAGCCGCAGAGGCGGTAGAAAAATATTTTCAGCGCCGACGGCTTCGGCGTGGCGCCGGTGTATCTGCCCCAGATCTGCGCGTGGAGGAGCTCGCCGTCGGAGATTTTTTTGAGCGTCTTCGCGTTTTCGCCGTCGGCGCGCTTCGACATGCGGGCATAGACGATATGCTCTGTCATTTCGTTCAGCTGCATCTCCTTGATGGTTTTAAGCGCTCTTCTGTTCATCTTACGCCTTCCGCCTCTATATTTTCGTTTCTCTCTATGTATTTCAGGTAGCCGTTCGCGGATTGGCGGATGAAGTGCTCTTCGCGTTCCTTCACGCCTATGGGCAGTTTTGACAGCTTTGCGAGCTCTGGGTCGTTTGTCTTGAGTTTGGCCACGGCTTCTTCCACCGTCAGCGGCCGCGGCTCGCGTGAGAGTATTTCCAGCCAGAGTGTCATTTGTTTTTTGCCGGCGGCGAATTTTCCGCGATAGTCGTAAAAGTATCCGGAATGCGGGAAGCAAACTATGTCGATACCTTCGAGCGCGAGCAGTTTGTCGAGAGAGGCGATGGCGGTTTCGTAGAAGAATCTGTGCGGCGTCGCCGGACGCAGGAATATATCCTCATCTTCTGTCTTTGTGAAGCAGCCCGCCGCTTCCCCGGCGAAAAGTATTTTTTTGCCGTTCATTTCGTATATGTAGGAGCTGTGATGTGGCGAATGCCCGGGCGTGTCTATTACGCTCAGGCCGCCGATGCCTCCGTCGATGATGTTTTCCGCCGGCAGCGGCTTCGGCGCGCCGTAAGTGTCGCAGAGGCCGCCGAGAACGGCGCGGCTGCCATCCATGAGTTTTGAAGGGTCGATCAAATGCCGGCGTCCTTTTTCGGGCGCAAGAACTTTTGTTTCCGGGTGAGCTGCGATAAACTGCCCAACGCCCCCGGCGTGGTCAAGGTGTATATGCGTATATACCAGGTAATCTATTTTGTCGGCGTTAAGCTCGCGCAGCCGGCGCAGAAGCTCCGGCACGGAGCATGCGGGGCCGGTCTCGACGAGTATCGTTTGTTCGCGGGCTTCGTCGCGCAGCAGCCAGCCGTCGAGGAACGATTCAAAGCCGCCGCGCGGTATCACAAGATTTATTTTATAAAAGTTCGGAAGGATTTCCGTTGCCGCCATCATTCTCCATCTCCTATCGCGTCTCGCGCTACTATTATAAAGCTTTTCCTCTCTTTGAGATAAATGCGCGCCGACGGCGTCTCTTGCCCGAGCCGCTTTCCGCAGCTTTCGCCGCAAAACGCCATGATATTTTAACGTTTATGAAAACGAAAAAGATACTATAATAGACGCATGCAATTGAGGGAAAGAGGCGAAGCTGATGGCAAAACATATATGGAAAGCCGGCACGATGCTTTATCCTCTGCCGGTCGCTATGGTCTCGTGCGGCACGATGGAGAAGTCGAACATAATGACGGCCGCATGGACGGGCATTATAAATTCCGACCCGCCGATGACTTATATCTCGCTCAGGCCGGAGCGTTATTCATACGGGATAATAAAAGAGGCGGGGGAGTTCGTCATAAATCTGACGACCGAAAGGCTGCTCTGGAACGCCGACTTCTGCGGAGTGAAGACGGGGCGCGACCGTAGGAAATTTTCGCTGCCCGGGCTCACCGCGGTGAAGGCCTCGCAGCTTGACGCTCCGATGATCGCCGAAAGTCCGGTAAACCTCGAATGCGTCGTCGATAAGATAATGCCCCTCGGCAGCCACGATATGTTCGTTTCAAAGATAGTCGCGGTGAACGTGAACGAAGATCTGCTCGATGCAAAGGGCGTCCTGCACCTTGAAAAGGCGGCGCTGATCGTGACTTCGCACGGCAGCTATTACGCGCTCGGCCGCCGGCTTGGGACCTTCGGATATTCTGTGAAGAAGAAATAGGGGCGTGACAGAATGCTGAGATGCGCGATATGCGAAAAGCCGCTGCGCGAATGCTGCGACCTTTTCCACGAAGCGGAGGACGAATTCGGCAACAACGTAGTTATATGCAATGAGTGCGCGATAGAGCACAAGATACCCTTCGAAGACGAAGCGGAGAAGCCGAAGGAAGAGGGGGAATAAATTTAAAGGGAGCTGCCGTAGCGAGCGGGATTTTGGCTTAGCGGCAGCTCTCATTCTTGCAGGCATATGCCGAGCTGTAAAATTAAGCGCCGCCTGCTGCCGTATTGCCGAAAAATCTCGCTCTTTTTTCTGAGCGAACAAGCTTTTTGAGACGCAGCAATTGATTATTTTGACGAAAACATGGAGTGTGCTCCATGTTTTTCGCTTTGCGGAGCTTTTTCTATGCTTGACATTGAGAAGGCACACGTGTCTATACTCTAAACTATCGAAGACATACAAGGAACAAATTCTTATGTTAGAAAGGAGATAATTATAATGTCAGAAATACAGACAAGCACGCTGAAGCGCTCCTTCGGCATGCGCGAAGCGGTAACGATCACAGTCGGTACCGTTATAGGCGTTGGGCTGTTCACGGTTGGGGCAAACGTCGTCGGCCTAATGGGAGCTTCGGTCATATTGGCGACGTTTGTCGCCATGATCGTCAGCGTATATCCCGCCCTGCTCTACGCGGAGATGGGCGCTGCGCTGCCTTACGCCGGCGGCACTTACAAGTACGCTGCGCTTGGCATCGGCAAACCTATGGGGATGCTGGCTGGGTGGAACTTCATCATCTCTCTGGTGGCGGTGACGAGCGGCGAAGCGATGGCCTTCAGCTTCTACTTTAAGGCCGTCTTCCACGTCTTCGGCTGCGAGCTGCCGATAAGCGACGTGTTCATCGCCTGCTTTGTAGTCGGCGCCTTCATATACACCAACGTCCGCGGCGTCGAAATAACCGGCAGGCTGCAGAACGGATTTATGTTCTTCTTCTGGGGCGTCGCGCTCGTATGGTTCCTGATGATGATACCGAACGTCGATTTGCAGAATTACGTGCGCCTGCCTGAATACGTTGATTTCAAGCCGGCCGGATTCATCGGATCCGTAGCGATGATCTGGTGGTGTTTCGCCGGCTTTGAAACTTGCTGCGCCATGGGAGAAGAGATCAAATACCCGCAGATAAATATACCTCGCGCCCTCTTCCTGGCCCCCTTTATCGTCTTTGCCGTAAACGCGGCGTTTCAGTGGTTTCTCGTTGGCATCGTGCCCACGGCGCAGCTCGGCGCGATCGCTTCGGCCGACGCTCCCTACGCGGAGGCGATGAAGATCGCTGGGATCCTTGGCTTCCCGCTGCTTATGCTCGCGCTGGGCATCGCCTTTGGAGGAGACTTTTCTACTCTGAACGCAAGCATCGCCGTTCCTCCGCGCTACCTGTTCACGATGGCGAGGGATGGGGCGGTGCCGCAAATATTCGCCAAGGTACATCCGAAGTACAAAACTCCGTATGTTTCCATCATAGCGCTCGGCACGCTCTCCATCGCACTGATAGCTACTGATTCGCTGATCTACATCGCATCTCTCAGCCTCTTTGCCGACCTGTTTTACTATGTGATTGGCATCGCCGCCGCCTTAGGCCTTCGGATCAAACATAAAGAGCTCAATCGTCCATACAGGGCGCCGGGAATAACGATAGGAGCGCCTGTCAGCGTACTTATCTATATTGTCATGATGACCCAGCTGCCTCCCGACGCGCTGCTTACAGGCATAGTTTGGTGCGCCCTCGGGCTTCTGATCTACTGCTTCTGCCGTAAAAGATATGCGGCGAATGAGGACGAGGCGCTGAGTTCGCAGATTTTGCTTGCAGAGACTCCTTCGGCGGAAGAGATGGAGAAGATGGACAGGGAATATAAGATATGGCGACGTATAGTGGCGGTTGCGGTAGTGATCGCAGCGGCTATCTACGCGTTGCCCTTCTCAATCGGCTGAGAGGCATGTGGTAAAGCTATTGGCGCCCGCAGTTTGACTTGCAGGAGATATTTTCGCCGCCGCGGCCGTAAGCGCTGACAGCGGCGAGGTCGATCAGAGAAACATTGAGAGGGGAGCGCCTCGTCGCGGTCGAAGGCTGCCGTCTTCAAAGACAGGCTTTGGAATTATATTGAAGCACTCTATGGCCGAACGGCAGGTACGAGAGGGGGAAGAAAATTCCCCCTGCTCCTTTCTCTCTGATAAAGCTAAAGCTTCCCAACGAGAGTCGGATCGGGCTTCAGCGTGTCGTCGCCGGGCGTCCAAGCGGCGGGGCAGACGCGGTCGCCGTACTTCGCGACGAACTGGCAGGCCTGAAGCTTTCTCAGAAGCTCCGCGGCGCTGCGTCCGACATTAGCGGCGCTGACCTCGTAGGCGCAGATTTTCCCCTGCGGGTTTACGATGAAGCTGCCGCGCTCGGCGAATCCTTTGTCTTCGTCCATCACGCCGAAATCTTTCGCGAGCTTCCCCGACGGGTCGGCGAGCATAGGGAATCTTATAGCCTTGATAGCCTCCGAAGCGTCATGCCACGCCTTGTGCGCGAAGTGCGTGTCGCAGGAGACTGAGTAGACCTCGCAGTCGGCCTCCTTGAATTCTTCGTAGCGGTCGGCGAGCTCCTTGAGTTCCGTCGGACATACAAATGAAAAATCGGCAGGATAGAAGAAAAATACTGCCCAGTGACCGAGCACATCGTTCTTTACGATCGTCTTGAAGTCGTCTTCGTGGTACGCTTTTGTTGAAAAAGCCCCGATCTCTTTTCCGATAAGCGACATTTTTATTACCTCCTCGAATCTGTTTTTACCATTTTATTCGATGGCGCGGCGCTTATGGAATTCGCGCCCCTCTATTTTATACGAAAAGCCCTTTCTCCGTTTTTCTTCACGATCTCCGCGAACTCTTCGAGAGGCAGGGCCTTGAGCATCGAAAGGTATTCGTAGACGCAGCGGACGAGGGCCGGCTCGTTGGGCTTTCCCCTGTGCCCTTGCGGCGCGAGGTAGGGAGAGTCCGTCTCGCATAAAATCTTCTCGATAGGCGCGTTCATCGCAATCTCGCGTAGAATTTTATTTTTCGGATAGGTCACCGGCCCGGCGAAAGAGAGGTAAAAGCCCATTTCGAGGGCCCGCCGCGCCTCGTCGGCGTTTCCGGAGAAGCAGTGAACGACGCCGCCTGCTCTCTCAGCGCCGCATTCGCGCATTATCGCCAAAAGCTCTGCGTTGGCGTCGCCTCGGGATTTGTCCTGGGCGTCGCGGACATGTATGACTATCGGCTTGTTTATCTTCGCGGCAAGCTCGATCTGTTCGGCTAAGATTCTGCGCTGGACCCCGCGCGGCGAAATGTCGTAGAAATAGTCGAGCCCGATCTCGCCGATCGCGAGCACCCTTTCGCTTCCTGCGATATCCTCTATAGCGGAGAGGTAGTCGGAAGACGCGTTCTTCGCCTCGTGAGGATGCACGCCGGCGAGCGCGTAAATCTCCGGCGCGTCTCTCTGCCTTTCGGCGAGCTCTGCGGCTTCGCGGCTCGACGCCTCGTCGGCCGACGCGAAAATCATGCGTTTCACGTCGTTTGCCGCAGCGTTTGCGAAGAGCTCCGAAAGGCCGCCGGGAAAATATTCTCTGTTCAGATGGCAATGTGTGTCGGTTAAAAACATCAAAAATTCCTTTCGTCGATAAACGCTTACGCACAGCTGCAATTATACAGCCAAGCGGGCGCTTTGGTTGACGGGATGGGATTAAATCGGTCGGGCGAATGTTGCGAAAAAATTTGACGTATCACTGTAAATGTCGTAGAATACGTCCTTGTGGAAGGGAGATGACGCGCTTTGCCCATCAAAGTTAATTTTGACGACTGCATCGGCTGCGGCGTCTGCGCGGAGCTTTCTCCGGACAATTTCAAGCTTGACGAGGATGAAGGAAAGACGACGGTTATAAACGCCGAAGCCTCCACTTCAGCGAAAGAAGCGGCTGACAGTTGTCCAGTCTCCGCTATCACGGCGGACTAAAGGCTCACACAGCGAGGGCCCATAGCTCAATTGGTTAGAGCTCCCGGCTCATAACCGGATGGTTTCAGGTTCGATTCCTGATGGGCCCACCAGAATTCTCCGACCCCGCCTCTTGAAGGCGGGATTTTTGTTATCTGTCGTTTTTCCTTTTGAACCATTTAACTATTTCCCACCAGAACGTCGCGCAGGCGGCGATCAAAAGAGCGGCGGCGAATTCCGCGGGGCTCAACGGCTTGAGCTTTGCGGGGCGCGCCGCCTGCGGCAGCAGAGAAAGCGCCGTCAGGCATAGCAGGACGCCGGCGTTCACGAGCCACGCGATCATATCGGTAGAGGCGCTTTTTCCGGCGAAAGCGAAGTCTTTATCGGAGCGGTTGACGTAGACGAGAAAGAGGTTAGAGAGCACGAGCACCGTCAGGAAGAAGGTCCTCGCGTGCTCGGCTCCTCCTCTTGGAAGCGCCGCGCAGTAGGAGTCGAACGCGGCGGCGAAAATCGCCGATCCCTGGGCGAGCGCCTTGCCGAGCAGTTTGGCGGTGATTATCGGCGCGCCGGTCTGTCGCGGCGGCCTCTCCATTATGTCGCGCTCCTCGGGCTGGCGTTCGAAGACGATCGAACAAGTCGGATCGATTATCAATTCGAGCAGGGCGACGTGCAGCGGCGCGAGCACCGCCGGAAGCGCGAGCAGCGGCGCGGCGAGAGCCGATAGCGCGATCGGGATGTGAATCACGAGGATGTATTCCATAGCCTTTCTGATGTTGTCGTAGATGCGGCGTCCGTCGCGTATAGTGCGGACGATTGTGGAGAAGTCGTCGTCGAGCAGAACCATGTCGGCCGCTTCACGCGCGACGTCAGTGCCGCGTCCTCCCATCGCTATTCCTATGTCCGCGTATTTGAGCGCCGGCGCGTCGTTGACACCGTCGCCGGTCATCGCGACTACTTCGCCGCGCGAACGCAGCGCGCTGACTATGCGCATCTTTCCGCGCGGCAGCACGCGCGAGAAGATCGTCACATCACCGAGCTTTTCGTCGAGTTCGTCCGGGCTCATTTTTTCGAGTTCTTCGCCGTTTATCATCACGTGCTCCTTCTCGCCGCAGCCGAGCCCTATGTCGTGCGCTATGCGGTGGGCGGTGACGCTGTTGTCCCCGGTTATCATGACGACGCGCACTCCGGCGCTGCCGCATGCTTTGATCGATTCTGCGACGTTCCTGCGCGGCGGATCGGAGAAGGCGGCGAGCCCCGCCAGGCGGAAGCGGCATTCGTTCATTTTTTCGGGGATGCCGCACATCTCGTCGTTGTAGGCGACCGCGAGCACACGGCAGCCGGCCTCGGCGAGGCGTCTTTGTTCGCGCGAAGCCGCCTGCCGTTCGCTGTCGCTGAGGGCGCAGAGGGCAAGTATATTTTCCGGCGAGCCCTTCGCGGCGGCCGTTATTTTTCCTTTGTACGACCAGACGTGGCACATCATCCGCGATTCTGACGAGAAGGGGTATTCGTGCAGCAGACGTTGCCCCTGCAGCAACTTTACGTTGATGTTTCTTTTCAGCGCCTCGTCGAGCACGGCGCGCTCCATCGGGTCGTAAGGGTCCGTCTCAGAAGCCAGCACGGATACCTCGGCGAGTTTTTTGACGGAGGTTCCTGCGAGCGGGACGAATTCCTTGAGCGACATGCGGTTTTCGGTGAGGGTACCGGTCTTGTCGACGCATAGCACCGTAACGGCGCCGAGCGTCTCGACGGACGGGATGCGCCTTATCAGCGCGCTGCGCTTCGCGAGCCTCCAGGCGCCGAGCGCGAGGAAGACGGTGAGCACGACGGGGAATTCCTCCGGGATCGTCGCCATCGCTATCGTTACTCCGGCGAGCACGGCGTCTATCGGGCTGCTCCCGCGGTAATAGGTCGCCGCTATCACGAACGCGAGCATCAGCATGCTGAAAAGGGAGCAGTCGCGCACGAGGCGGCGCGTCTGCCTTTCGAGCGGCGTAGGACGCTCCGGGGCGCTTGCGACGTCGGAAGCTATCTTGCCGTACTCCGTGCGCGCGCCGGTGTCGAGCACGCGCACTACCGCGCGTCCAGCGACTGCATTCGTCCCCGCGTAGCAGCGGTCCGTGCGCCAAACGCCGCCGCCCTCCGCCGGCGCGCAGCTCTTCCAGACTATATCCGACTCGCCGGTCAGCGCCGATTCGTCGACGCCGAAACCGTCGTTTTCGAGTATCTCTCCGTCGGCCGCGACGCGTTTACCCTCCGATACGACGATTATATCTCCGGGAACTAAATCCTCCGAAGCGATCTCGACCGTATATCCGCCGCGACGCGCCGTGACCTTCGGAGAGGAGAGCGATTTCAGCGTTTCCAGCGTTTTATCGGTCTTCCACTCTTGGTATATGTTTATCGCGCTCATGAATATCACAAACGCGAGCATGACGGCGCCGTCGCGCGGCTCGCCGAGCAGGAAGTAGATGCACGCCGCGCCGGTCAGCAGCAGGAATATCGGCTCAAGAAAGGACTTGAGTGCCTTTTTCAGGCGGCTCTCCCTTTCGCCGTCGACAAAGCTGTTGCTGCCGTATTTTGCGCGGCGTCTGAGCACTTCCTGCTCATCCAGCCCGTGATATTTTTCATTTATCTCTGTCATTTGTCCCTCGCCTCGTGATGCGCGGCCGCATGTATTTGCATGAAAATGCGGCCCGCGGAATCGTTTTTAACGGTCCCACGGGCCGCGAATTTTATCCGCCCGCTGCCGGGTTGTCGTCCCGGCCCAGCCGCACGCCTTCGCCGACTTCAGAAATATCCGAACCGCCGGCGGGAGTCGCCTGCTCCATGTTTAATTGAACAACATTCTAAATTAAGGGCGCCCTGTTGTCAAATTCTGACGACTTTACATCAGCGCATCGCCGCCGCGGGCTGCCTCCTCGCGTCGCGCTCTCGCGTCATCAGCAGCTGAAATACTTGAACGCCGCGCGCTCGGAAGACTCCGGCGCAGCATAAGAGGTAATACTCCCACATGCGGCGGAAGCGCTCGCCGTATTTATCCGCGAAGGCTGGCCACGCTTTTATGAAATTCCTGTACCAGCAGAGCAGCGTTTTGTCGTAATTATCGCAGAGGTTTTGCAGATCCTCTATCACGAAGAGCCCTTCGGCGGAAGAGCTCATCTGGGCGATTGACGGCAGAGCGCCGTTCGGGAAGATATATTTATTCAGCCACGGGTCGCAGTTCAGCCCTGACGCGTTCGAGCCTATCGTGTGCAGTAGAAAGAGGCCGTCCTTTCTCAGCACGCGGTGCGCGGTCTCCATATAGGCGCGGAAATTTTTCTGCCCGACGTGCTCGAACATGCCGACGGAGATGATCTTGTCGTACTCTCCTTTTATTTCGCGGTAGTCGCAGTCGATGAATTCGACCGGCAGGCCTTTGCACTCTTCGCGCGCGAACGCGAGCTGCTCTTTGGAAATGTTCACGCCTGTGACGCGGCAGCCGTAACGCAGCGCCATGTACTTTGCAAGGCCTCCCCAGCCGCAGCCTATGTCGAGCAGGTTGTCTCCCTTTCTGAGCTCGAGCTTCTTTGCGATCAGCTCAAGCTTGTTTACCTGCGCCTGGGCAAGGTCGTCTGTGTCCTTGAAATACGCGCAGCTGTACTGATGCAGCGGGTCGAGGAAGGAGAAGAAGAAGTCGTTCCCAATGTCGTAATGCCCTTCGGCTACTATACGGCTGCGGGAACGCGACTGAAGGTTCAGCAACTTAGCGGGGAGGAAAAGCAGCGCATAGCGCGGACTCCCCTTGATGTCGTATTCTACGCCGCATTTCAGGATGCGGCAGAGCAGTTCGTCAACGCGGCGGCAGTTCCACCATCCGTCCATATAGCTCTCTCCGAGGCCGAGGCTCTTTTCCGCGATGACGCGGTGGTAAAAGCCGTCATTGACGATCTGCGGGTCCCACTCGTGCGGCCCGTTAAACTCTATGCCGACGCTTGCCAGCCTTTGCTGGACAATTTTTGGAAACATGTATCTCACCTCTGTATTCGCTTCGGTACTTTCGGCGCGCGGCAGCGCTGCCTCAAATATCAGTCATTTGAATATATTATAGCTTTCTTTGTCAAAGAAAAAAAGTGAAAGTCGATAAGTAAAATGATTTAAATGTATCAAAAGTAAATTAAGCGCACGCGTCGACTCTTTTACAACGGAACGATTTTGTTATATACTGCCTCTGCTGATTTTTCGCGACGTCGGTGCTGGCGCGCGGGATCAATTTTTGCCGCAAAGCGGCGAAGGGGTACTTTAATGCTGAAATACGTCTATCCGATAGCGCTGCTTTTCGTTTCAAACATATTTATGACCTTCGCGTGGTACGGGCATCTGAAATATATCGGCACAAAGCCGCTGATAATGGCGATACTCGTCAGCTGGGGCGTCGCGTTTTTCGAATACTGCTTCCAGGTGCCGGCGAACCGCATGGGGCGTCTCGTTTATACACTGCCACAGCTAAAGATAATGCAGGAAGTGATCACGATGACGATTTTCGCGGGCTTTTCCGTCTTCGTCATGAAGGAGAAGCTTTCGTTGAATTACCTGTTCGCGGCTCTGTGCATGGTCGGTGCCGTCTTTTTTATTTTCAGAGGGAACTGAGTCGTCCTCTTCGGCGCGCGGCCGGCAGAAGCCTATCGGGTATTCTGCTTTCGTATAAGAAAACCGCAGCCGCCGACGAATTTTTTCGCTTGGTTTATAGGATAAAAGAGGCTGAAAAATCCACGAGCTTCTGCGGGCGGAAAATAAGCGGGCTGCGCTTCGCCTGCGCAGCCCGCCGCTTTTTAACAGCTTTGAAGGCTTTTTTGATTTATTTCAGCGAATTGATTACCTTTTCTATCGCTTCATGTGCGTCCTGCGGCAGCTTGTCTATTCCGCCCTTCGCCGTGTCGCGCGATTTTACGAACTTCAGGCGGTCGTTCATGCGGTTCGCGAACTGCGCTCTGTAGGCCGCGTCGCCGAAGTCCGGCTCGAAGCCCTCTATCGGCATATATTCCATCCCTTCGATGCCGCCGAGCCGTTTCCACTGCGCCTTTTCCTCGACGATCGATTCGAGTATCGTCAGCGTCATCTCTTTCGGCACCTTCTTCTCGGTGAAAAAGCCGGTGTTGAGGATATAGCACTGAACGCCGTCCTCGAAGAGCTGGCGGAAGCGCGCGTAGTCCATTTCCAGCGGATAGGTGCGGAAAGGATTCGCGTAGCTTTCGATGACCAGGGCGTCGGGGTCGACGCCGGGCGCGAGTCGCTCGGCGGTCGTGCGCTTAGTTGCGAGCGTCGCGCCCATCACGGAGGCGAGAGACGGGCCGGCGAGCTTCACGACGGGCGGAAGCGTCGGGTCTTTCATCAGCCAGCAGATCGCGTTGAGCGGTTCGTCGATTCTGTCTATCCTGTTCGGCGTCCAGAAGCGCGATTTGACTGCACGTCCGTTTCCGTTCCTTATATCTTCGCTTACGACCATCACCTTGCCGTCGGCCGTTCTCGTCGCACCGCAGTTCTGCAGTGTCAGCAGATATTTGTTGTCGGGGCAGCCGATAGGGTAGTCCTGCATCTTGTCGAAGTACGCCGGCTCAAGCGCGATCGCGTATTTCTCCTTGACGTTTATCACGACCGCGTCGTCGTGAAGTACTGTGACGTTGTACTTCCCGCCGTGTTTGGCGTGGGTGATCGTCGATTTCCCTGAGCCGGAGAGGCCGAACGCGGCGAGCACGAACTTTTTGCCGCTGCCGTCCTTCAGCTCGTAGCGCTTCAGGCCGCCGTGGCAGGAAGCGTAGCCGTTACGCGCCGCTACGCCCCAGGCGAGCGTAAGGGTACCCTTCTTGAATTCGCCGAAGTAGCGCATGCCGAGTATAGCGGCGCAGTTCTGTTCTGGCGAGAAGAAGGCGAGCCCGAGCGGGAAGTCTGGATGCGTCCAGTACGGATCGGAGTATACGAAAATATCTCCGTCGTTCGGCAGATGGCGCGATTTCTTATAGCGCTCCTCGTATTCGGCGTTCATATACTGGAAGTTCATCATCCAGCTGTAGAGGTTGTTCTCGAAACCTTCGGGAATCATGATGTTCGCGCCGACCATGAAATCCTCGTCGAGCCCGATGACCGCGCGGGCCGAGTAGAATTTCCTGAATCTCCCGTTGTGGATCGCTTCGCGGAGAATCGTCGCGAGGGCCGTCGTCGAGACGCCGGCCTCTCCGACTATCCGGCGCGCCGCGGCGCAGCGGCCGAAAACCGCTCCGTCGTTGAAGAGCAGAACATTAGCGTCTTCAGGGAGCCCAAGGTCCGCCGCGCGGTAGACGGGCATAGCCGTCATCTCTATCGTGCCGGGAGAGTTTTTAGCTAGCCTGTACGCTGTGGCGGTATCCTTTACCTGGACGACGTTGTTGCCGTAAAAGGCGCTTTCTATCGTCGTCCTGACCGGATTCGGATTGAGCTTTTTAAAGCTTTCCAAATCAACAAAATAACCTTGCGTTGCCATGATACTTACCTCCACCAATTAAAGAAAATTGTAACAATCGCTTACATTTCCTTTTATATGCGTAGCATACACCAATTTTTAAAATTAACAATACTATTTGCACAAAAAGGGTAATTTCAGAATATTTGAATTATAGCCGTAAGTCTAATAAAAATTGGCTGCTCTGTTCAGCAAAAACGCGTTACGGATAGTAAAAATTGAGCCAAAAATACGACGCATGATAAGAAGAACGTCTTCGAAGATGAAGGCGGAATTTAACGAACGCGCTCATAAGGTAAAACTTTCGTCGCTACGGTGCGTTTATCATTTATGCACAAAAGCGCCGCCGCTGTGCGCATAGCGCGTCTGCGGCGGCGTCAGGTTTTTCACGGCGAGTAGCCACACCTGGGTTGTTTTTAAAATTCGAGCGTTTCTCCGTATCCGAGCACGACGACCTCTGTTCCCAGGAGCCCCGCCTCTTTGACCGCCGCGGCAAAGTCCTGCGGATCCGTCCTGATATTGGGGAAGGTGTTGTAGTGCATCGGGACCGCCCTGATCGGCTTGATGAATTCCACAGCGCGTACGGCGTCTTCGGCGTCCATCGTATAGTAGCCGCCGATCGGAAGGCAGGCGACGTCTATCTTCTCAGCTTCAAGCAGCTTCATATCCATCGCGAGCCCCGTATCGCCGGCGTGATAGAGTTTTTTCCCCTCGGCCTCGATCACGAAGCCGCAGGCTACGCCGCCGTAGCGCGGGGTGTCGCCGTCTATTATCTGGTCGCCGTGCCACGCCGGAGCGAGCTTGACTCTCCCGAAAGGAAATTTTGCGCGCCCCCCTATATGCATGCCTTCGGTTTTTACGCCCTTCTGCGCGAGCCATGCGGCCGTTTCGTTGCAGCTGAATACGCGCGCCCCCGTCCTCTTCGCGATCTCTATAGTATCGCCGACGTGGTCGCCGTGAGCGTGCGTCAGGAATACAGCGTCGAGCTCCTTAAAGTCGGAGGGTTTCGCCGCCGAGTTCGGATTTCCGCTGAGGAATGGGTCGATCAACGCCTTAAGTCCGGCCCCCTCTATATAAAACGCGCTGTGCCCAAGATAACGTAGCCTTACCATTTATATGCCCCCTGTCCTTAGATGATATTAATATTATAAATGACTGAGGGCGTATTTCGGAGATAAAATAAAGAAGGGCCCTTCGCGAGCCCCTCTTTTGGCCGTCTGTTTTATGCGGAAGTTATTTCAGCTTCAGCGTGCAGCCGAGCGATACGACCTGGGTCAACCCGTCGTAAATATACGCTTTGCTGAAATCCGCGCCGCCTATGTGCGAAGAGACGTCTCTGTCTCCCGCCCATATGGCGGTGTATGAGAAGGCGATCTCGCAGTTATCCGCCGGGCGGTATTTGAAGCCTATACTTCCGCGGTGGCGGTCGCCCGTCGGGACTGTGAAGTCCATCCTTTCGTCGGGCACGGGGCTCTCGTCGAATACGTAACCGCAGAGCAGGCTCCACTTTTTGCTGAGCTTGTGCTCAAGCCCGATGCCTACGCGCCACGCGGGGTGCCAGTCCTTGACGGCGTTCGTGCCGCCGATTATCCCGAGGAGCTTGTCGTCGAAGGTGAGATTCAGCTCGTTGTAGGTCGCCCAGTTCGTCCATATAGCGTCGATTTCGACGCGCGTCCTCTCGTTGAACTTATGTCCGATGCCGAAGGATATTGAATCGGGCAGAGTGACCGTGCCGTGCGCCTGAGTGTCGAGGCGGTAACTGCCGAAGCCGGCAAGCGTGCCCTCGAAGTCCGCGTCGGCGTCCATCTTCTGCTTGACCCGCGAACGGTAGGTGACGGCGAACGAAGTCTTGGGCGAGAAGTCGTACATCAGCGAAGCGACCCAGCCGACGTTCATGCTGTGCCCCTCTACGTCGGATTCAAGATCGCCTAAGTAGCCGAGCGCGCCATAGCTGACCGGCGTCATTTTCCTCATCCTCAGGTTGACGCGGTTTATATCGAGGCCGACTGCGGCCGAAAGCCTGCTGCCGATTTTGAACGCATAGGTCGGCTGCACCGTAAAGCCCTGCATTGCGGTGAAGATCGTGTCGTAGCGTCCTGCCCACGCGTCGTCGTATTCTATCTGGTTGCCGAAGCGCGGGAATACGGCAAGGCCGAACCATCCGTTGTTGCCGACTTTTCTCGCATAGTACAAGTAAGGCGCGAAAGCGGGGCTGTATTCGTTGTGGTAGTCGTCCGGGCGCGCGAAGTTCAGCGGCCCGTTTATAAACTCTACCGACGTTGCAGGATTTATCCAGCTCGAGCCGAAGCTCAGATAACTGCCGTTGAGCTTTGTTATTGCGGCGGGGTTGTAGGCGAGTACGGCCGGGTCTTCTTCGGCGAACATGTAATTGTCCCCCATGCCGGTGCCCGCGGCGCTCCATTCGTATACGCCGAAGCCCTCGGCGTATACGACAGCTGGGAGTGAAAGCGCGAGCAGCGCGGAGATGAGCGCCGCGAACAATATCCTCTTATCCAATAAAAACAATCCTTCCCTGTTAGATTTTTTTCTGACTCACATTTCCAAAATTTGGATGCCTCTGGCCGAGGCTCGGCGTGACGACGGAGATCTCGATGCTCACCTCGGTGCCGTTGGCGTAGTACGACGCGAACTCGGCTACGCTCCGCGACGCTAGATAACGGAAGAACGCTCTTGAAAGCTCGTCCATCATCCCGCCGATGAAGCATTTTTTGCCGCGGCAGCCTTCAAGCTTGCAGCCGCTTGCCTTAAACGGGCCTCCCAGTACCTCGAAGATTGGATAGAGCGGGGTCTCCGACGGGACGCAGTTCAGCTTATAGCCGCCGCCGGGACCGCGCACCGATTTGATGAGCCCGCATCTGCATAGACGCTGTAGAATCTTGGATAAATACGGCTCCGATGTGCCTATTATGTCAGCGAGATGCTTAGTTGTGAGACATTTGTCGGGTTCTTTCGCGAGCTCTCCGAACGCGTGAAGTCCGAGGAGCAAAGGTTCAGGCAGGCCTGCTATTGGATTCATCTTCCCCCTCCTTCCCAAGCTGACGCCTAACTGGAATAGTGGATATTTTATTCCACCTTTTTATATGAGTCAATAGATAATTCGAAGAAATAGATATTTTAAGAGTGCTACAGTAGCCCTTAAAGCAAAAGGCAGGCGTACTTCGCGCCTGCCCGTCCGTCTTTTGTATCAGTAACTTCTTTTGCTTACTCTTCCGGTTTTTTGCCTCCGGCAAGGAATTCGACGTACTGTCTCGCGCTCCTGCCGGAGAAGCCGCCGTGCTTGAGCTCCCAGCGTATCGCGCCGAGTTCGAATTCTTCGCCGGAGGCGTCGACTCCGTACTCTTCGGCGAGGGCGCGCGCGATGCGCAGATATTCTTTCTGCTCCGGAGAAATGTAGCGCACGAGTATGCCGAAGCGGTCGACGAGGGACATTTTTTCCTGCATCGTCTCGGACTCGTGCACGTCGTCGTCCTTGTCGGCGCGGTCGCCCCACGTCTCCTTCATCAGGTGGCGGCGGTTCGACGTCGCGTAGATGAGGACGTTGTCGGGGCGCTTTTCGATTCCACCCTCTATGAAAGCCTTGAGGAATTTGTACTCGACCTCGGAGGGTTCGAAGGATAGATCGTCCATGAAGAGGATAAATTTATAATTGCGGCGCTTTATCGCGTCGAGTATCGTCGAGAGGTCGTTTATCTGGTGCTTGTAGACCTCTATCATACGAAGGCCCCGCTGCGCGCATTCGTTGAGTATCGCCTTTATCGTCGAAGATTTTCCCGTGCCGCCCTCCCCGTAGAGGAGGACGTTGTTCGCCGGGCGCCCCGAGAGGAAGGCGTCCGTGTTTTCTGCAACGATCTTTTTTTGCTCCTCGTAGCCGATGATGTCCGAAAGGGTGATTTTTTCAATAGGAGCGGCCGGCACTATCCCGCGTTCGTGGGAATCCCAGCGGAAACCGCAGTAAAGCGCGAATTTTCCGCAGCCGCGCTCTTCGTAGAATTTTTCCGCGGCCGCCATAAGCTCGGCGCCGCTGGAGGCCATGGCGAAGTCCGCTGCCAGCGCCGCAGCGGCCGCGTTTTCGCTTTTCTTCGAGGAAGGCGTGAAATCGGCGAGGCAGCCGCCAATATCGACGCCTATCTTTTTTTCGAGCGCGCGGAAGTCATAATTCATATACGCGTACAGCGTGTCAAAGTCGTTCGCGGCGAGCCGCAGCATCGTGCCGCCGGAGATTTTTCTGCGCTCGTGCGAAAGAGCGAAGGCGTTTTCCCTTTGCGAGAGCAGGCGCGCGAGCCACGTGCGCCACACGCTTCCCGCTATGCCGAGCCCCTCGGCCGCCGCGGCCATCTTTTCTACGCAGTCGCAGTAGCGTCTTACGCTCTCTGCGGGCATTTCGCCTGTAGCTCCGG
The DNA here is from genome assembly GCF_000712295.1 of Synergistes jonesii. Lineage (NCBI taxonomy): Bacteria > Thermotogati > Synergistota > Synergistia > Synergistales > Synergistaceae > Synergistes > Synergistes jonesii. Next base: position 50,589 of record NZ_JMKI01000026.1, read on the forward strand.
CGCGTTCGGCTTTTATCAGCGCCGTTACTCCGGAGAATACTTCGTCGCTCTCAAAGTTGCGGTAGACGATAAGCTCTCCGGCGGGAGGCATAGCTCCGCTTCTACTCTTCATCTTCTTCCGCGCCACTGATACCGGCCCTGATGCGCGCCTTTTTGCGCTGGTCGGCGTCGAGTATCATCTTGCGTATGCGCACCGAAAGCGGGGTGACTTCTACGAGCTCGTCGTCGCTTATCCATTCGAGCGCGGAATCGATCGTAATCTGGCGCGGCACGTCGAGGACTATCATCATGTCCTTCGTAGCGGAGCGGTGGTTAGTCTGCTGCTTGCGCTTGCTGGGGTTACAGGGGATGTCCTTATTGCGCGACGCCTCGCCTATGACCTGTCCGTTGTAGACCATATCCCCGGGTTTGATGAAAAGAGTGCCGCGCTCCTGAAGGTTCTCAAGCGCGTAGCTCGTCGCCGCGCCCGTGTCTACGCTGACGAGCGAGCCGCGCGAACGCGAATTTATCTCGCCGACCCATTCCCCGTAGCCGACGAAGCGCGAGGAAAGTATGCCCAAGCCGCGCGTGTCCGTCAGAAATTCGCCGCGGTAGCCGATGAGGCCGCGCGTCGGTATCCTGAACTCAAGGCGCAGAACGCCGGTGCCGCTGTTTTCCATATTTTTCAACTCGCCCCTGCGCTGCGCGAGCTTCTGTATAACCACGCCCTGATATTCCTCAGGCACGTCGATGATCAGCTCTTCCATAGGTTCGAGGGTGCGTCCTCCGTCGTCATGCTGTACTATTACTTCCGGGCGAGATACGCATATCTCTGAGCCCTCGCGGCGCATCTCTTCGATCAAAATGCCGAGGTGCAGTTCGCCGCGCCCTGAAACCTTTATGCCGTCAGGGCGTCCGATGTCCTCCATTCGCAGCGCGGGGTCTATCTTCGTCTCGCGTTCGACGCGCGACTTGAGCTGACGCAGCGTGATCGCGTTGCCGTCCTGTCCGGCGAAGGGGCTCGTGTTTACGATGAAGAACATCGATACCGTCGGTTCCTCGATGTCGAGCGGCGGGAGCGCGTGACCCGCTATCTCTGGCGAGCTCACGGTATCGCCAAGGTCGATGTTCGCAGGGCCAGTGAACCATACGATGTCGCCAGCGCCGGCCTCCTCGACCTCGGCGCGGTCGAGCCCCTTTGTCACGTAGAGGTGCGTGCAGGCCGAAGTGTCGGTCGAAACTACCTTCCAGTCCGTTTGTTCGTAATCCGTCCAGCGCGTATGCGTGCGCAGTATCCTGTCGCCCTTTTTCAGCGTGCCCTGCAATATCCTGCCGCAGCCGATGCGGCCGAGGTATTCGCTCCACGTGAGCGTGCAGACCTGCATCAGGAAGGGCTTTTCCATTTCTGCCTTCGGCGCTGGCACGCGTTCGATTATAGTTTTGAAAAGATCGTCCATGCCGGCCTTAGCGTTGTCCTCGTTTTTCTTAAGATCGGCGACGAACCAGCCCTGCAGGCCGGAGCCGTAGAGCACCGCGAAGTCGCACTGTTCTTCCGTCGCGCCGAGCTCTATGAATAGGTCGAAGGTCTTGTCGAGCGCGATCTCAGGCTCGGCGTTCGGGCGGTCGACCTTGTTGACTATCACTATCGGCTTGAGGCCGAGCTTCAGCGCGCGCATCAGAACGTAGCGCGTCTGGGGCATGGGCCCTTCGTTCGCGTCTACGAGAAGCAGAACGGAGTCCACCATCGAGAGAACTCTTTCTACCTCGCCGGAAAAATCGGCGTGCCCCGGCGTGTCTACGATATTTATCTTATAGCCGCCCCACTCGACTGTACAGTGCTTGGCCTTTATCGTAATGCCGCGCTCGCGCTCCAGGCTGCCTGCGTCCATAACGCGCTCCTCCATCAGCTGATTGTCGCGGAAAAGGTGGGCGGCTTTGAAGATGCCGTCGATGAGCGTTGTCTTGCCGTGGTCTATGTGGGCGATTATAGCGATATTCCTGATTTTTGAAGAGTCCTGCATTTTATATATTCCTCTCGCTTAAGCGCCTGTTTACTTCATTGCGCCATGAAAAAATAACGTCTGCTTTAACCAGACCAAAAAATTATATTAGCACTGAAGCGCCGGATCTGTCTATAATTTTTTAAAGGGCGCGCGGCAAGGGGCGACGCCCGCAATTCGTCAGGGCTTTCGGAAGCGCCGCTGCCCGGCTTGAAGAAGCGCGGCCTATAGGCTATATTTAGAAAATAAAATTTGCGGGGATGGTTCCGTTATGAGAAAAGCTGTGATAGACGTAGGCACTAATTCGATAAAATGCTGCTTGGCGGAAAGCGCGGAAAACGACGGAAGCTTCACCGTCCTCAAGGATTCCGTCAGCATAACGAGGCTCGGAGAGGGGCTGAGAGAGAACGGCGGCATAAGCGCCGCCGCGCTTGAGAGGAACGCCCGCGCCGCGGCTGATTTTGTGAACGAAGCGCGCGCGGCAGGCGCCGAGGTGAAAATAGTCGGCACTATGGCGCTGAGGAGCGCGAAGAACGCCGGCGCCTTCATAGTCAGGGTCAGAGAACTGACCGGCGAAGAGCTCTGCGTCATCACGGGAGAAGAAGAGGCGCTGCTGCTTTACACTGCCGTCATAGCGGGGATACCGAAGGCAGCGGAATCGGATTTCGTCGCATTCGACGCCGGCGGCGGCAGCACCGAATTCGTATACTGCGCGCGCGGCGCGATAAAGCGTAAATTCAGCATCAACGTCGGCTGTGTGCTCGCGACGGACGCGTATTTTCCCGAAACGCCGGTGTCGGCGGAGAAGCTCGACTTCGCGCGCGCGCGGATTAAAAAAGAGCTATCCGAAGGCGGCGTCGCTCCCGGCGCCGAAATGCTCGTGGGACTTGGCGGAAATATCACAGCCCTTGCTGCCGTAAAGCACAAAATGGCGCTCTACGACGCGGAAGTCATTCACGGCTCGACCCTTACGCTCTGCGACGTCCGCGCGCAGATGGCGGATTACGCGGCTAAAACGATTGAAGAGCGCAGAAAGATTCTCGGGCTGCACCCGCAGCGCGCCGACGTGATTTTAGGAGGGGCGTGCATCGTCGAAGCCGCGATGGAGCTCTGCGGCGTCCATTCGCTCATCGTGAGCGACAGAGGGATGCGCCACGGCCTTCTATATAAGCTTTTCAAAAAACAGCGGCATGATTTTTAGGGCTCCAGGCCGCTCTGCCGGCACTCGCCGTGGAGACGGGGCGGCTTACCGGCACGGCAAGATTTTTTGTGATGCTGCACAATAATGCAAAAAAGGATATTTATTTTTTGTGCGGAAAGTGGTAAAAATATAACCGAAATGTCGAGCGGAGGTAAGCTGACGCATGGAGTGCATTGCAACATTTGACACGACGCATATGGCGCTTTATTTCGAAAAAGCCTGCCGCGCGGAGGGGCTGAGCGTGAAGATAGTGCCCGTGCCGCGCAGCATTTCCGCAAGCTGCGGCCTCGCTTGCAGCTATCCCTGCGCCGATGCCGACGGCGTAAAAAAAATCGCCGCGGAAAAATCGATAGAAGTCGCCGATTATCACAAGCTGGCGTCGTAAAGGCGCACTTCATCTGCCGAGCAGCTGAAAATAGCGCCCGCGAATAAACGCGGAACGCTGGAGGATTTTTATTCGCCCTCCTCCGGCGGCTTCTCGTCCTTGAAATATTTCTTCCAGAAAAGCATCGATAGAAAGCGCCACAGGAGATAGCCGAGGCAGACTATTGCTATCGATAGCCATAGTAGGGTGTAAAAATTGATTCCCGCTCCGGCCAGGCGCGAGATGCCGGCGCGGCGCGTCCCGCCGCTTCCCGGGCCGAAGAATTTCCACGCCCATATCGCGATCATCGCCACGGACAGCGCAGTGAGAATCCTGTTGAGCAATTTGCCGAAATTTCCGCCGTTCACCTCTATCTCCTCCTTATCAGCTTGGAGTTTATCCTTTCAATGTAAAAATGTGCTATCCGCCGCAGAGAAATACTCTCGAAGCGTCTCACGAGCCTCTCTCCGCGCTCCGTCCTCTTTATCACGAAGGTGCGGGCCTTGGGCGAAAGAAGCACCTGCGTGGGGTAGAGGCTTCTGTGTCCCACCGCTATATATGATACGGCGCAGGCGACTCCCGCGAAAGCCGCGATTTGCGCTCCGAACATCTCCATCGCAAGTATCGTGCCGGAGATAGGCGTGTTCGTCGACGCGGCGAGCACCGCAGTCACGCCGAGCGCGGCGCAGAAGGAGGGATCGAGCCCGGTGATCGCAGAGAAGAGCAGCCCGGATGACGCGCCGATGAAAAACGTAGGAGTGATCTCTCCGCCGCAGCCTCCGGCCGACAGCGTGACGCCCATAGCGAGAATCTTGATAATAAATCCCAACGGCAGGCTCTTCTCTCCTGTGATCATATCCCTTATCACGCCGCTGCCGAGGCCGAGAAAATCTTTCCCGAAGATGAGCCATATCGCGAGCAGCAGCAGCGCGCCACTGACGGGGCGCTTCCACCCCGTGATTCCGCAGCGCGCGAATGCCCTGTTTATTAAGTGGATCCCCTCGATGTTCATAATGGCGATGATGCCGAAAAAAACTCCGGCGGCAAGCACGGCTGAAAGAGACGCCGGCCCCAGCGTTGGGATATGGACGACATAATAGGGGAGATGCCCCGCTCCGATCGCCGAGGCGGTGAAATATCCGGCGATGCCGCTTATCAGAGACGGCAGCAGAACGTCGTAAAAAATCTGTCCGACGAAGAGGACCTCGACCGCGAATATCGCGCCGGCTACCGGCGTGCCGAAGACAGCGCAGAAGCCCGCAGAAATGCCGCAGACTATTATTCTTTTCATGTCGGACTCGTCGAGCCTGAAAATTTTCCCGATGACGTAAGAAACGCCGGAGCCGATCTGTGCGCAGGGGCCCTCGATGCCGACCGAGCCGCCGGAGGAGATCGTGACGATCGTAGCGGCGATCTTCACGGGCACAGCTTTGAAGTCGATCACGGTCCTTTTCTTGTTGTGTATAGCGTCGATAACGGCCTCCGTGCCGTGCCCGGCCGACTGTGGTGCGAGCATGCGAACAAGGTAATAACTGACGAAGAGCCCGGGCATGAGCAGCAGATAATGGAAGTCCCCAATCTTTGAAGCGTAAGCCATCGAATGACGAAGCGCGAGCAGGAAGCCCCCGCAGACGAGCCCGACCATGACGCCCGTCAGCACCGCGAATGCGCACCATTTTACAACGCTGCACATCAGCCACATTTCGTCACGCACTATGTCGGAGCTATTGGATTTTTCTTCTATGTCTATCGTGAGCTGTTTTTCATTATTATCTGGATCGTCCATAATTATCACCGTCAGTCAATTTTAACATAAAGTCCGCCCAACTGCGCTATAATAGCGTCATGAGAGTAAGAATTGCGGAACTGACGGGCAAAGCGGCAAAAATTTTGATATTAGCGGCCGTGTTAGCGTCATTTTTCTTCATCGCCCGGAGGATAACGACAAAGGAAGCTTATATCGCTCACGAAAAAGCGCAGTGCCGCGCGATCGCGATAAGCACTGCGCTCTGCGCTGCGGACGCGGCCTTGAGCGATCCGGCGGTCGCTTCGCTCGTTAAAGAATCGGGAGCGCTCGAATATATTTCAGATCACCAAAAAACGCCCGACAACATAAGCGTGAGCGTCACGATGATGAGTTCGGACGAAGGAAAATCCCTGATACGTTCGCGGTCCGCGTCCGGCTGGAATTCCCGCAGCCCTCAGCGCTCCGAGTTCTCTGTCATATTGGATGAGGACGGAAAAACTCTTTTTAAAAGGGAAGAGGACGCTGAAGCCGCGCGTCTTATAACGGAGGCGCGAAAGAAAATCGGCGCCGAAGAAAAGTTAAAGGAGCATACGTTCACCTTCCCTAACGAACGCCCCTGTCCCGCGCCCTTCACCGCCAAAAGCGCTTTGGTCGACTGCTTAGGCGAAAAAAAAGTCTGGATAATATTTTTTGATAAAGGCGGCGATTAGCGCCCGCAGGTATACTTTTTGTCCCGACTTTGTTTATAAAATTTACAGGCTTATAGACAAAAGTTAAGATAGCTTATTACTCAACGCTGTATTAACTGCTTAAAGTAGTTTTTCGTAAATTCGAGAAATATTTGAATCTCTTGTTTTGCATATTGTTTTGTGGATTATTACTATGTTTGCTAACCTTCGTTCAAACAGGTTCATCCCGTCTCTCTACGAGACAAGCTTGTCGGCGGATAACTTATTGTCTGCCTGAACGCGTCCGGATACAGAACTTGATTTGCTGCCCCCGCATGTGAGAGATATATATTGTGGAATTATATAGATTCTGCTCTCGAACGCGCCCGAATACCGGAAATGATAATACTCGATCCGTATATAGATAAGACTTCAAAAAATAATGCAATTACCCGCATTGCCACCTTCTTAAACAAGGCTGTTTCTGCCCTTTCACCCATAGATATTACCTATAAGAAAAAGCCACAAAATTCTATTCGATATTATCGTATTTATATTTGACAATATAGAATAGACATAGTAATATATGGCTATTCCGAACGCTATGTTCGATAATAGCAAAAAGGAGGATTGTATCATGCCAAGAGAGTATTTAAAGAAAGCAATACCGCAAACCCCAGAGGATATGAGCGAAGTAGTTGAAACTGTAGCTAAACTTATATCTGAAGTACGAGAGAAAGGAGATTCCGCTGTCCGTTTATTGACCAAAAAGTTTGATAATATCGACCTTGAAAAGATGGTTTATACGGAAGAAGATTTTAACGCCGCTGAAAAGGCTATGCCTGTCACGCTTAAAGAAGATATGGATTTTGGTTTCAATCAAGTAACAAATTTTGCTAAAGCACAGTTTGATACTATTTCAGAATTTGAAAAGGAAGTAGGCCCAGGTATCCATATGGGGCATCGCATTATACCTATTTCCAGTGTCGGCGCATATATTCCTGGCGGACGCTATCCAATCCTTTCAGCTCCACCTATGCTTATATGCCCTGCAAAAGTCGCAGGTGTCTCCCGCATTGTAGCCTGCACTCCTCCGAGAAAAGACGGGAAACTACATCCTGCTACCCTATACGCTATTAAACGCTGCGGTGCAGATGAATGCTACTGCGTTGGAGGCGTACAGGCGATTGCGGCAATGGCGTATGGTACAGAAACGATTCGTCCAGTTGATAAAATAGTTGGTCCAGGAAATAAGTGGGTCACCGAAGCTAAACGTCAGGTCAACGGCGTAGTGGGACTTGATTTGCAGGCGGGGCCCAGTGAAATATTGGTTTTAGCTGATAAAACTGGGCAGGCAGATATAATAGCCGCGGACTTATTAGGGCAACTCGAACATGATCCAAATGCCCGTGGCGTCCTTGTTACAAATAGCCGTGAGCTTGGTGAAGCAACTATCGCTGAGGTTGAAAGACAAGTTAAACTGCTTGCTACTTGTGAGACAGCGAGTACATCTTGGAAGAATCATGGAGAGGTGGTCATTACGAGCTCCATGGAAGAAGCGTGTGATTTTGCGAACGAATGGGCTCCAGAGCACTTGGAAATCCATTGTAAACATCCCGACGTCATGCTTTCGAGGCTCCACAATTATGGTTCTTGCTTTGTGGGAGTAAATGCGGCAGAAGTCTTTGCTGACAAGGTTTCTGGCACTAATCATACGCTTCCAACAGGCAGAGCGGCCCGCTATACAGGCGGCGTGTGGGTAGGCACTTTCCTAAAATGGATCACACATCAATGGGTTGACAAGGAAGCAATGAAACTCCTCGCACATATCGTATATCGTCAAAGTACGATCGAAGGTATGGTTGCACATGCTGAATCAGCGGCAATACGTCTACGCAAAGTAGGAGAACCAGTAGATTAACCAAAAGCACATAACACAGAAGCGCCTGTATTGAGGGAAAACTATACAGGCGCTTTGACCACATAGCTGTAATCAAAGGGATCTGGTATCGATGTAATAATTTTTATATTGGGGGGATAAGGATGTCAGAGATAAGATCATTGGAAAATGCCAGCGAACGTGTTTCTCTTAGAAAAACTCTCAGCAGGACCGAAATCTGGGCCTTAGCTTTTGGAGCTATAGTTGGATGGGGCTGGGTCATGATGGCTGGTCGCTGGGTGGGGCTAGCTGGTACGCTTGGAGCGATATGCGCTTTCCTAATAGCTATGGTTTTTTGTAGTTTGATCGGGATGGCATATGCAGAGCTAACTCCTGCCCTTCCGCTTGCAGGCGGCGAATTAGTATTTTCTTACCGTGCTGTAGGTTATAATTTTGGTTGGTTCACAGGATGGGCAATGAGCTTTGCTTATGTGGCAGTCGCCGCTTGGGAAGGGCCTGCTTTTGCGACTGCGGTTGACTACCTTGTAAATTTACCTGAGATAGGCTCGATATGGACCATTGAAGGATATACTATCTATTCACCCTGGTTGATCGTGGCTATTTTAGGTACTTTATTTACAGTTGGCTGTCATTATTTCGGCATGCGCGTTACTGCGATATTCAACACTATAGCTGCGATAGCCCTCGTAGTTGGCGGCCTGGTTTTTTCTTTAGGCTCAATAACTTTTGGAGATATCGCCAACGCTGTGCCATGGTTTCAAGGGGGTACTGACGGTCTTATCGCAGTGCTTCTGATGGCGCCGGCCATGTTTGTTGGTTTCGATGTTATACCTCAAGCCGTAGAAGAAATGTCGATACCACTTAAGCAAGTTGGTAATCTTGTAATTTTTGCAATTTGTTTAGGAGGCCTATGGTATATTTTAATGATCTTGGGTGTGGCATTTGGAGCTCCTTATGCTTTCACAAAAGCAGCAAAAATACCTGTCGCTGACGTGACCGCATACGTTATGAACTCTAAGCTATTAGGCTCTCTGGTGATAGTGGCGGGCATCGGAGGCATTCTTACCAGTTGGAATGCTATGTATCTTGGCGGCAGCCGCATTATTTTCGCTATGGCCAGGGCTAAAATGCTTCCGCCGATCTTTGCAAAATTACACCCTAAGTATGGTTCACCGTATGTAGCAATTCTGCTGATTGGTACTTTGGGATTACTTGGTACGTTGACAGGCAAAAACGCCCTCGGCTGGTTCGTAGATGCTTCTTCTTTTGGTGTGGTGGTCGGTTACTTGTGTGTCTCTATTTCCTTCTTCATACTTAAAAAGAAAGAACCTGAGATGAAACGCCCTTTTATTGCTCCTGGCGGACGTTTTATGGGGATACTTTCTATCCTTGCCTCGATCTGTTTTATCGTTCTATATCTACCGTTTGGACCTGGTGGTGGGCTGGGATATCACGAATGGTATATGGTTATCCTATGGGTAGTTATCGGTACGATACTATATTTGGTTAATAATTTACAGCATAGCTATGTCTCTAACGAAGAACGTGAGTTTCTAATTTTTGGAGAAAAATACTCACGCCCTGCCAGATTAAACAAAAAATAAAATTCCAGTCTAAAAACGCTTTGGGTATTTGGGAGAACATTGTGGGGAACAATTCAATGTTCTCCCGTTGATCTGTAGTTAAAATAAACATCCCCGCATAATGCTGTTTAGTAAAACAACTTGGGCTTATGTTTACACATGAAATTTTTTCACCGAAAAGGTGTATGATTGTTATGTATAAGATACCAGCCAAAAATCAGGAAGCAATTTAACAAACTGCGAAGAACAATTATCTACACATCTGCAGTTCTGTTGTCTAAAGTACACCAACCTCTTTTCACTGCTGTTCAGCACAAACTGTAGAAACGACAACCTTCCCTCTATCAAGGGTAAATATACCGCTTGAAGGACTTCCTGGAAACAATACGACAGGGAGCCTGTACTTATTTGGGGTTACTCGACATTTTGTGTTTAAGGAATTATCGTGTTATACTACGACCGTAAGTTATGAATAATATTTAGGAGTTGTTATTTTGCCAAAATGAAGATAAAGAGTAGCGTGCGTACAATTCAATCTGTTCAACGTGCGATAGATATACTTAACCTTTTTGATTTCTCACGAAAAGAAATATCTCTTTCAGAAATATGTGACGCCACAAAATTAAATAAAAGTACAACATATGGACTGATTAGTACGTTATTAAAAAATGGTTACTTGGATAAAGACCAGACAAGCGGAAAGTACACTCTCGGCGGCGTGCTGCTCGCGAAGGCATCTACGAGAGAATCGCCTATCAATGTTAATATAAGTGCACTAGGTTCCCCTAAATTAGACGTATTAGTCAATCAATACTGCATGACGGGCACATTATTCGCTCATTATGCCAACACGCTGACTTGTCTAAGGATGTTGTCGCCGATTAATGGATACAGCGTTACGTTTGAATTAGAGACCAATATGGCTTATCATGCTGCGGCATCGGGGAAATTATTATTAGCGCACTATACAAACGAAGAGGTTGAAAAAATATTAACCAAATCTCCATTTGTCCGTTATACGGATTCAACTATTATGGATATAAACACATTACTAAACGAACTTGAAATCATTAGGGCGCGCGGCTACTCTATTGAAGATGATGAAATACAAATTGGTATTTTCTCTATTGCTAGCCCAATATATGAACACAACGACATCTTTGCGGGTACAATGAGCCTTACCGGTGCAACTCAGGCTACAAAGATGCGCCTCAAGAATATTATCGAAGATATTACGACAGCAACGAAAGAAATTTCAAGCTTTTTGTGAGAATACAACACATCACGAATATTCCATCGGGCGGCGCTGGAGTATCATCAGGCCGTCGCGCGGCTCGAAGCCTAAGCGCCCCATGAACGATGTCAGCTCGCTCGTGTAGGTGACGATCACTGGGACGTTTTTCAGCGCCGGATGTTCGAGCGCGTATTTGAGAAGCTGAGAGCCGACGCCCTTGCCCTGATAATCCGGGTGGACGAGTATGTCCCACAGGGAGCCGCGGAATACGAAGTCTGTCAGCACGCGGCAGAAGGCTATCAGTTTGCCGTTGTGACGTATTGAAAAGCACATACTGGTACCTTCGAGCATCTTTGCGATCTGCTCAAGAGAGCGGCTCCTTCCCCAGCGCGTGAAGCGGTAGAGGTCCTGAAGGTCGGCGGGAGAGAGGGCGAGCTTGCTGTCGTAAAATGTATACTCAGGATTTAATTTCATTTTTAAGGTTTTCGCGCAGCGGCTCTATTTTCGCGCTTTTGCCGTCACGAGCGAGGGCGAGGCCGCCGATTATATTGCGCAGGTCTCCGCGCCTAGCGTCCTTCGATATGGGTATTTCCATAAGCTGGCCGGCGCCGCATTTGCCGCAGGTCCACATCACGCGCGCGACTCCGCCTTCGTCGGGCGTTCCGGCAAGGATTTTTAATTCGCTGCATTTCTGACAGGCTACGATATACATAGCAGATTCTTCTTTCACAAAGATTTCGCCGCAGGCTGCCGCCTTACGGTTTTTTCAGAGTGCATTTTACTCTCAGCGGCCCTTCGCTGTAAATATCTCTTTCGGTAACTATTTCCAGCGAAAGCGCTTCTTTCGTCTGCTCTATGCTGTCTAGGACCGCGATGAATTCTCCCGTGTCCGTAGAGCCTACGTTTCCGGTGAGCGGGTCGCGCATGACTCCGTCTCCGGCTGCTTTTTGATTAAGCGAGCGCAAGGCCCGGAAAACTGTCTCTTCGATTTCCTGTCGCGGCGTGCCTGGTTCAAAGGTGTGTGTATAAAGGGTTTTGCCTTCGCTGTAGACGAGCGATGAGCGATGAGTCTCGATCTGGGCGCTGACCGCTTCGCCCGCGACGGCGTTGCCGAGGGCCGTCAGTCGCATCAGCCAGCGTCCGGGATTGCGCGTCAGGATGCTGCGCACGGCAATTATCGAATCCTCGGTCACCTCCGGCAGCATTATCCTTTCGGCGTCCCTTATGCCGAAGCGATAGGCCAAAAGGGCGCGCGCTTCGCGGCGCAGCCTCTCGATATATTCGCCGACCTGGGCTTCTGTTATCGGCGTTCCCGTTATGACGGCCTGAGCCAGTATTTCGTCGGAGAAGGCTGCGATTCTGCCTTCACGAAGGCGCTGCAGGCCGGACTTCAGCGCCTCGGCTTCTTTTTTGAGCGAGCCGATCGACGCTTCAAGCTTTTTGCTTTCGGAGAGCAGCTTTTCGTTTTCCTTTTGCAGAACCGCTTGTTCTGCGCGCGTCTTGTCGCGCATCGCCGTCATCGCCGAGAGCTTCGCGCGAGTCTCTGCGAGATTTTTCGTGCCCTCTTCGAGCTGCCTTTCAACGGAGCGCAGCTCCTCTTCCTTTTCGGAGAGGTCGCCCCTGCTCTGGAAGAGGTCTATCTCCATGCGCCCTATCGTCTCTTCGTTTTTCTTCAGTTCTTCGCGCGTCGACAGCAGCTGACGCTGTATGACCTGCATGCTGAATAGAGCGGTGCGCACCTGTTCGGACGCGACGCTCAGTGTGAAAATTGTCGCGAGAGCTATCCCGACGCCCGTGAAGACGGAAATTATACGCGACGTATATCTCGGACGGAGCTTTAAAAAGGTTATGCGCTTTTTGCCGAGCTTCATGCCGATGATGTCGCCGGCCCATGAGACGAGCGCGCTGACTATTATTAGAGCCCCTATCAGTACCCAGTTTATATCGTGAAATATCTCGAACAATTAGCTACCTCGCAACAAAATAATTTGCGTAACCGAAAAATATTTCTGTTTCTATTATAACAGAGAAAGGGCGCAAAGAAGCGCGCGGAAAAGATGCTGAGCGCGCCGTTTTGTCGTGTTTATTCGTATTTCAGCGCGTCTATGGGGTTCAGCAGCGACGCCTTGTAGGCGGGGTAGTAACCGAAGCCGACTCCCACCAGCGCGGAGAATACGAACGCAAGCAATATCGAAGGGACTGTGAAGACCGGCGGCGCTGAGGTAAAGGATGAAAGCGCGTAGCCCGTAACGACGCCGGCGATGATTCCGACGACGCCTCCGACCATCGAGAGGACGACGGCCTCGATGAGGAACTGTATCCTGATGTCGCGCTCTGTCGCGCCGACGGCCATCCTTATGCCTATCTCGCGCGTGCGTTCGGTGACCGAGACGAGCATGATGTTCATTATCCCTATGCCGCCCACCACGAGCGAGATGAAGGCTATCGAGCCGAGCAGCATCGACATTATCGTCGTCGTCTTGCGCCGCGCTTCGAGCATTTGAGAGACGTTTCTGACCGAGAAGTCGTCGGCCTCCCCCTCTTTTATTTTATGACGCTCACGCAGCAGGATTTCCGTCTCGTTCTGTATGTAGGAAAGCGCCGTCATCGAGACGCCCTTTATGTAGATGTTGCCGATCCTTCCGGCCGTCGTCCAGCGGACGAGGCGCTTTTGCGCCGTCGTCAGCGGCACGAGCACGAAGTCGTCCTGATCGCTGCCCATCGCCGAGAGCCCCTTTGCTTCGAAGACGCCGACGATGGTAAAAGGAATCTTGTTGATTCTTATAGATCTGCCGAGAGGGTTTTCGCCTGTGAAGAGCTTGTCGATCACGGTCTGTCCGACGACCGCGACCTTAGCGCCCTGGCGCACGTCGCTCGCGCCTATGTCGCGCCCAGAGGCTAGGCTCCACTCCTGCACATAGCTGTAATCGCCGGTGCTGCCCACGACGCTGGAGTTCCAGTTCGTGTTTTCGTATATCAGAGTCGCGCTCATGTTTATCATGGGCGCGACGGCGTCGATGCCCGAGACTTCTTTTTCGATCGCCAGAGCGTCGTCGTACGTCAGATAGCGCGTGACGCCGGTCGTCGAGCGCCCCGGCCTGTCGGGGAATACCATGATGAAATTGCTTCCGAAGGAGGATATCTGCTCGTCGATGCTCTTGTTTGCGCCGGCGCCTACGGCGAAGGCCGCTATGACGGCGGCGACGCCGATTATTATGCCCAGCGCTGTGAGCATCGAGCGTGTTTTGTTCCTGCGGAGCGCAGTAACGGAGGCGGAGAATATTTCTGTCGTCGATATCACGCGGCCCCGCCTCCTTCGGCGCGCCGCGCCTGCGTAAGCGTACGCCTTCTGTCGTTTACCTCGTCCTTTATTATCACTCCGTCGCGGAAGTGAAGTATGCGCTTCGCATACTGCGCGACGTCCGGTTCGTGGGTGACGAGTATTATCGTCATGCCCTCGTCGTTGAGGCGGCAGAAGAGCGCCATTATTTCGTCGCTCGTCTTTGAATCGAGGTTGCCGGTGGGCTCGTCGGCCATCAATATCTCGGCGCGGTTCACTATCCCGCGCGCGATCGCCACGCGCTGCTGCTGCCCGCCTGAAAGCTGCGTAGGCTCGTGATATATGCGCTCCGAGAGGCCCATCTCGATCAACGCCTCTTTCGCCTTCTCGTGGCGTTCTTTTCTCGGCACGCCCGCGTAGAGCAGAGGAAGCTCGACGTTTTCCAGAGCGGTCGTCTTCGAGAGCAGGTTGAAGCCCTGAAAGACGAAGCCGATCATGCTGTTCCTCATATGGGCGAGTTCGTCTCCGTCCATATCCTCGACGCTCTGGCCTCCGAGATAGTACTCGCCCGACGTCGGCCGGTCCAGGCAGCCGAGTATATTCATCGTGGTGGATTTGCCGGAGCCAGACGGCCCCATCATAGCAACGAACTCTCCGCGCTCGACGCTGAGGTTGACGCCGTGAAGGATTTCGACCTCGTCGCCGCCGAGCCGGAAGCTTTTTCTTATATCCTTAAGCTCAACTAGCGGCATTTTATTTTCCCTCTTTCGGCACGATTATGCCGGTAATGACATTTTCACCTTCGCCGACGCCCGAGAGTATTTCGGTGTTCTGTCCGTCTGTGATGCCCTTTTCTACTTCCACCTTGACCGGCTTTTTCTTTTCGAGCCGGTAGACCGCCGGCTGCGTGACCTCCGCCACGGTCTGTTTGTGATCGCCCGGGCCGGGCATCCCTCTATCCGAGGCCTCTTTATTGTCTGAGGGCTTGAAGCGGAACGCGCTGTTGGGTACGGTGAGGACACCTTTGCGGCTTTCGAGTATCAGCGATACGTTCGCCGTCATGCCGGGCAGAAGCTTGCCGTCTGGGTTTGAGAGCTTGACAACGACCGTGTAGGTGACGACGTTGTCGTTAGTCTCAGGCGAGAGGCGCACCTGCGTCACTTTGCCCGCGAATTTTTCGTTAGGGTAGGTGTCGACGTTGAAGGTAGCTTCCTGTCCTTCGCGGACGCCGCCTATGTCGGCTTCGTCGACATTGACTTCGACCTGCATCTGCGTCAGGTCGCGCGCTATCTCGGCGATGGAGGGCGTCTGGTAGCTTGCCGCCACGGTCTGTCCCTCTTCGACGTTCTTAGCTACGACGACGCCGTCGACGGGCGAATATATTTTCGTATAATTAAGGTTTATGCGAGACTTCCGCAGTGCGGCGGCCGATTGGGAGACCTTTGCCTCAGCCGCCGTCAGGCTTGCCTTGGCCTTGAGCCACGCGCTCGTGTCGGCGTCGACGTCGCTCTTGGCTATCAAGTCGCGCCTTGCGAGTTCCTGAGTGCGCACGAGGTTTTTCGCCGCGACGTCGAGCTCCGCCTTCACATTCGCTACGTCGGCGCGCGCCGACGCAAGCGCCGCTTCATACTGCGCGACCTCCGCCGCCTGCGTGTCGGAATCCATCAGCGCTATCAGCTGTCCCTGCTTAACACGGCTGTTGTAATCGAAGTATAATTCCTTGATGGTGCCGGATATCTGGGTGCCGACGTCGACGGTCTCGACCGGGTTGAGCGTCCCCGTCGCCTGTATCGTAGACAAAATGTCTCCGCGCGTTACCGGAGAGGTTTTATACTGTATCTCCGTTTTGCCTGACGATATGTAATAGTAGCCGCCCGCCGCGGCGGCAATAACGAAAAGCGCCGCCGTGAGCTTCAGCGCTCTGTTTTTTTTCGTCTTACCGTTCCCCATAATTCAATCCTCCAATTGCTTTTTCAAGATCAAGCCGCGCGGCTTTGCAGTCATACAGCGCGAGCACTCTCTTTGCCGACGCCGACGCATAGCTGTCGACCGCGTCGGATATTTCCAGGTTGTCTCCTACGCCGGCCGCGTAGCGGCCTTCGGCGAGGTCGAGAGTCGCCTTGGCCGAGCGCTCGGCTTCCGTCGATGAGGCCAGCGATTCTTTTGCTTCGCGCAGAGCTTCCCAGGCCTCGCGCACCTCGAGCGCGACGCTGTTCGAAAGGCTCCTAAGCTCGGCCTGAGCCGTTCTAAGCTCCGCCTCCGCCTGTTCTATATTGCTCTTCGTAAGGCCTCCGTCGGTGATGGGCACGGAGAGGGATATCTTCGTGCTCCATTCGCCGTCTTCGAAGGGAGAGGAAGCGCCCAGGCCGTAGCCGGCCGACGCCGAGAGCGACGGGGAAAGGCCCTTCATCTGCACTGTGAGGTTCGTCTTGGCGTATTCGACGCGCTTTTGCTTCGCGGCGAGCTCGGGGCGCCCCTGCTGAGCCCTTTTCGCCGCCTCTTCGAGCGACATGTCCCACTCCTGGTAGTCGAGAAGGTCTTCGACGGCGCCTATTTCGCGCATCGGCTCGCCCATCGCGTTCGCAAGCTCGGCGCGGAACTTGGCCATCGAGGCCTGCGTCTGCACGACGGCGAGCTTCGACGACGCGAGATCCGCCTCGGCCTTCGTCACTTCGATCTTGGCCTTTGTGCCGACTTCATAATACGAGCGCGCCCATTTCAAGCGCTTCTCAAAGTTGTCACAGCGCGTCTGTGCGACCTGGTTTTCGCGCGTCGCGCGGTTCAATCCGTAATAAGCCAGACAGACGTTCCGCACTACCGTATCGCGCTGGGCCAGCAGATCGGCTTCAGCCGCCTCCGTCGAGAGCTTGGCGCCCGCGACCCTCGCCTCACGCCGCCCCCAGTCGCTTATCGACTGTTCGGCGCTGACGTTGGTGGAGTAAGAGCCGTCGTTGTTTTCGTTCGTCAACCCCGTGCCGCGTCTCGTGTAGCTTGTGCCGGCCGATAGCTGAAGCCGCCCCGTAGACGCGGCCTTTCCTATGGCGGCGCGCTGCGCCGCGATCTTTTCGCCGTATGCCGTGAGATCGGGATTTTTGCTCATGGCTTCCGCCAGGCATTCGCTGAGCATCAGAGTCTCGGCCCAGGCTGCGCCGGCAAAGAGAGCCGCTATCGCGAAAGCCGCCGGCCACTTAAAAATTTTGATTTTCATGGAGCACTCCCCTTTATTCGATATCCTTGCGCGGTACTTTCAGCGTGAAGCGGCTTCCTTCGCCGGCTTTGCTTTTTACCGATATAGTCCCGCCGTGCGCGTCGATTATCGCCTTCACTATCGCGAGCCCTATCCCGAGACCGCCGCTCGCTCTCGCGCGGGACACGTCGGTTCTGTAAAATCTTTCGAATATATACGGCAGGTCCTTATCTGAAATCCCGATGCCGCTGTCTTGCACCTCGACCGTGAAATCTCCGCCCTCCTTCTTCATCGTGACGGAGACCTCGCCGCCCGCGTCGGTATAGCGCAGCGCGTTTGATAGAAGATTCTCTATCGCCTGGCGGATCTTTCCGGCGTCGACGACCGCGGCTACGTCGACCTCTACCTCGCGCTTCAGCGTCACTCCCTTGTTTTTGTAAAGAGGGTCGAAGACGAGCGCGGCCTTTTCTATGATCTGAGAGACGTCGACCTTTTCGAGCGCGAGAGCATGTCCGGCGCTTTCTATGCTCGTCAGCCTTTCGACCTCCTTGATAAGCTGTGAAAGGCGGTCGACTTCGCTGACGGTAAGGCGTATCCTCTCCGGAGTCGGCTGCCATACGCCGTCCTCTATCGCTTCGAGGTGAGATTTTATTATCGTCACCGGGTTGCGCAGCTCGTGGGCCACGTCGCTCAGCAGCCTGCGGCGAAGTTTTTCCTGCGCTTCGAGCGTGCTGCCGAGGCGGTCGACGCTATCGATGAGGATCGATAATTCCGTTATGTCGGATTCCATCTTGTCTTCTATCTGATAGTTTCCGCGGCTGATCTGTTGTGCGCGCTTCGCCGCGTTGAGCACCGGGCGGCTTATCCTGAAAGCCATGAAGAAGGCTATCGCGCCGGCCGTCACGAGCATGAAGGCCACCGCGTAGTACATGATGCGGTTGAACTTTCTGAGGAAGGCTCCCTCGGGGCTGAAATTGAATGGGACGCATAAGAAGCGCAGCCCGCCGACGCGGCGGCCGTCGATCAGTATGTCGCGGTTGCTGACGATCAGCTCTTCTTTTAGAATCTCCGGTTCATTCTCTTTGCTTTTGCCGCGTCTCTTTTCGCGCTTCGACATCCTGCTGTAGGTGCGCACCTCGCCGCCGTCTTCGTCGGTAAGCTGCACAGTGACCATCGGCCAGCGCAGGAAATCCGCGTCCATCGGCAGAAGCGCGCAGATGTCCCATGAGCCGCTCTGAACATACAGCGCCGCGAATAGCTCCGCGATCTCAGATTCGTTTTCGCGCAGCCTTTCGGACGCGAAATTTCTGAACTGCATGTCGAGCAGCTCGGAAATAGCCGTCGGTATAATCAGCATACAGACGATGACGATCACCATATACTGGAATATCAGCTGCGTCCGCAGCGAGCGCTTCACGCTCATTTCGAGACGTCCGAAATTTTATATCCGAAGCCGTGCACCGTGCGGATGTATCCGTTGTCGTGCTCCGCGTCGCAGAGCTTCTTTCTGATATTTTTTATATAGCTGTCTATCGATCTCTCGAAGCCCTCGTACTCGTAGCCGAGCGCGTAGGTGATGAGGTCGTCGCGGCTCCACGTTTTTTCAGGGCGCGAAGCCATCTTCGAGAGAATCATGAATTCATTGCGCGTCAGCGATATTTCCTCGCCGTTCTTCTTAACGGTGAAATTCTGCGGGTCGATCACGAGAGAGCTGCCGACCTTGATGAGACCGGTCGACGCGCCCTCCTCGCCGCCCCTCCTTAGATTCGCTCGGATGCGTGCCATCAGGATCCTCGGCGAGAAGGGCTTTACGATATAATCGTCGGCGCCGGCGTCGAGCCCCGCGACGATGTCGTCCTCGCCGCTCTTTGCAGTCACCATGATTATCGGCGCGTTCGATTTGCGGCGAATCTCCGTGCAGACGTCGGCGCCGGCCATGCCCGGCAGCATCAGGTCGAGCAGCACAAGGTCGAAATTGCCCGAATTGAACATCGCGAGCCCCGTCACGCCGTCCCCCGCAATCTCGGCGCTGTGCCCGTCGCGCTCGATATACGCCTTCTCGACCTCGGCTATCGCGCGTTCATCCTCTATTATCAAAATATTCATCTCCAACCGCCGCTTTCCTCATTAATTTCGTCAATTATATTCCAAATGCGCGAAGCGCTCTCATTATCCAGGCCGAAAACTGCAGCGATGTTTTCGGCCTCCTGTTGGGTTTATGGAAGAAGCGGCGCCAAAGGAGCGTAAGCCGTATCTTCTTCGCACCGTCAAAGCTGCCCGATGCGTTACGTAAAGGATATCAGGCGGCTGTGAATATTCTATGAACTAAATATGTGAATTTTATGACGGGATGATAAAATTTTCACTATAAGGCGACGGGACGAAATTTCGAAGCGCCTCCGGCGAAGGGGAGTGCAATTTTCGTGTTTTTCTTGACACTCAGAGCGTTGATTGCTATACTTCTCCCTGTTGTACGGCGGCATAGCCAAGTGGTAAGGCAAGGGACTGCAAATCCCCCATCCCCAGTTCGAGTCTGGGTGCCGCCTCCACAGTTAAATTTCGTTAAACTGAAACCCCGCCGTATGTCACAGAGGGGGTTTTTTGATTCTCTTCGCGCGCCCGACGTAGCATCAGCGGCTTAAATGCCGGGAGTTGCGTCTCTCGGCTGTTCGGTGACGACGACGTTTCCTCGCCTGCCCCAAATCGGCCGTTACCCTTCGCTATCCTTATACCCCTTGCGTAGACGTGAAGAATAACTTATCCGCACTTGAACGATTCCGCACGTTTCCGTTATACTTTTTCCTGTATTTTTATTGAGATAAGGGGGAATGCGTTTGAATCTATTCAAAGAGAACAACTCTCTCAAGATATTTATCAGACGTCACCGCGCGGACGGCGCGGCGCAGATCGAAAAATGTGAACTTTGCAGGCTTGGACCGAAGGATATTGAAGATACGGCAACTCTTCACAACAAAGTCGCGAACGGGCTTTCGCATGAAATATTCGTACCAAGTCCATATGAGGAAATAGAGCGCTTCCTCGGAGGCGAAGGTCTGGCCGTCGGCATACGCAGCGGGGACAAACTTGTAGCGGCGCGGACGGTGAAGATGAGCTGCGCGTGGGCGAACGAGGCCGCCGAGGAATACGAGATGGATTTCGGCGCCGACGAGTTTCCGGCCGTCACCGGCTTCTGCGTCGTCGACTGGGCGTATCGCGGCAACAACGTACAGTATCTGACGCAGTACCTTGTCGAGGACATTGTTTCGAGAGAACACACTTCGCTCGTGACGACCGTCTCGCCGAAGAACATTTTCAGCTTGAACAACATCCTTGTCTGTAATTTCAGAATCATCGGGCTTAAAGCGGTCTACGGCGGCTATCTGCGCTACGTACTTAAAAAAGATTTCAGGCCGTCGCTGCTGCCTATCTGGACGCACGGGCACAGGCAGATTAACATCAGGGACAAGGCGGCGCAGATAGAAGCGATAGCGGAGGGATACGCCGGTTATAAACTCGTACGCAAACACACGAGCGGCTTTCATATACTATATGCGAAGGTGGCGGCGGAAGCATAAAAGTTTTGCCCGTTTTGACCGGAGGCATCCAAAAAATCTTTCTGCGGCGTGGATTCTGACGCGATATAATTCTCTGAGAGAAAAAACATTTACAAAGCGTTAAAAACTGCCCGATTATCATTTTTGTCGCAGCGCGAAATAAAAATTTTTAAATCAGGGGTTGACAAACTCAAAGAGCTGCTGTATCCTCTCGCACAAGTTGAATATCAAAACCGATGAGGCGGAGATAAAGTTTCCGGATGCGCCTTACAGAGAGCGGGGTTGCTGAGAAACCGCGGGAGATGCTGGGAGACAAATGGACCGCCGAGGGTGCGCGGAAAAGGGGTATCCTGAGTATGGCGCAACGCAGGCGCAGCGTGAAAGGCGCGGGAGCGTGATAGCGCTCTTCGAGCGGGCCGTTTGTGCGGCCAATGAGGGTGGCACCGCAGATAAGTGAAAATCTGTCCTTCGATATGAGCGATTCATATCGAAGGACAGTTTTTTATAGACAGAAGCCAGAACAGACAAGATCAGAAAGGACAGATGAGAATGAACGGCAAAGAAATTAAGGCGGCAAATGAGAGAACGGTGGCGGCAGAGAAAAAGGCGGCGGGGGCGGGGCTTTCGGTATCGCAGATTATGCTCGTCGCGCTGCTGCTTGCGTCGGGCGCGGTGATGAAGTTTTTCATCGGATCGATATTTTCGGCGGGCATGAAGCCGAACTTCATCATCGCGATGTACTGCCTGGCGATACTTCTCGTAAAACCGAAGCTTAAGGATGCGCTCATCATTGGGCTGCTCGCAGGAGCGGTCTGCCAGTTTTTTCCTGGCACTCCTTACCTTAACTTCCCGAGCGAGGCGGCGGGAGCGGCAGTGATGGCGCTTTTCGTGATGGCCGGGCGCCGCGCCGGCGGGGCTCTGATGCCCGCGCTGTCGACGTTCGTTTCGACGGTGGTGAGCGGCGGCGTTTTCATGATTCTACTTTACGCACTTTTCTTCTCAGGCGGAAGCAGAGTTCCGGCCCCTCTTGCGCTATTTCTCGGAATAATCTTCGGCACTGCCGCAGTCAACGCTCTCATCGTGCAGCTCCTCTACCTGCCGGTAGCGGCGGCGATGCGCATCCGTGCCGACGTAAAGAAGGAGCACTGACGATGATTCGCATCGAGAATCTTTCGTTCATCTATGAGGGCAGTGAGAAAAAAGCTCTCAGCTCCCTTTCGCTGCACATTCCGAAGGGCTCTTTTGCCGGCGTGACCGGCGCAAGCTGTTCAGGCAAGAGCACGCTTCTGCGAGCGGTTGCGGGAATAGTGCCTCACTTCATGCGCGGGAGGTTCTTCGGCGCGGTGAAGGTTAACGGCGTCGACACACTTGACACCTCGCCGCAGAAGCTTGCTGCGACAGTCGGTTTCCTCGGCGAGGATATCGAAAGTCAGATGATCTGCGAAACGGTCGAAGAAGAAATTCTTTTCGGGCTTGAGAACTTCGCCGTTCCGCACGGCGAGATAGAAGGGCGCATCGAAAGGGTTATGGAAATGTTTTCGCTCGCGCCGCTGAGGAAAAGAAAAATATCGTCACTCTCCGGCGGTCAGAGACAAAAAACTGCCCTTGCCGCCGTGATAGCGCTTTCGCCGCAGCTGCTCATACTTGACAATCCTTCGGCGGAGTTGGATCCGGTGGCTACCGAGAGCCTTTACGAAGCGCTTTCAGCTCTCAATTCGCGCGGCGTGACGATAGTGACGGCTGAACAGAAGCCGGGAATCCTCTGCCGCTTCGCGACGCATATGACGGTGATGTCCGAGGGTCGCGCGGTACTGAACGGCAGCGCGCAGCAGGTGATGGACGAAACGGAGCTTCTGAGGAGCGCCGGCGTCATGCTCCCACGCAGGGCCGAGCTGAGCGGGCGACTCGCCGCCGAGGGGCTCTACAGAGGAGGAACGCCGCTTAACATACCGAGTGCTGCGGAAATGATAAGGGGAATGGCGCAATGAAGGTAATCGAATTCAAAAACGTATCCTACGGCTGCGGAGAGGGGAATCTTCTGACGGACGTATCGTTCGGCATACAAAAGGGCTCCTTTACCGCGCTCGCCGGAGAAAACGGCGCCGGCAAATCGACGCTCTGTCGTTTGGCTGCCGCGCTGCTTCGTCCCGTCAGCGGAGAAGTCATTAGCAACGGCTTAAGCACGTCAAAAGAA
Organism: Synergistes jonesii; assembly: GCF_000712295.1. NCBI lineage: Bacteria > Thermotogati > Synergistota > Synergistia > Synergistales > Synergistaceae > Synergistes > Synergistes jonesii. The sequence continues at coordinate 73,480 of NZ_JMKI01000026.1, forward strand.
AAAACGGCCCGCTTCGCCGCGTTCACAGGCTTTCTCTTCCAGAATCCCGACCGGCAGATATGCCGTTCGACCGTCCGCGAAGAGATGGCCTTCGGCCTCAAATACACAGCTCTCGGCGGCAGGGAAGCGGAGCTCGCGCTCTCGGAGACGATCGAAGAGTTCGGCTTCGCGCCTGAGCGGGAGATATTCAGCATGACCCGCGGCGAGCGCCAGATGCTTGCGCTGGCTTCCGTACTCGTGCGCAAGCCGGAAATACTCGTAGCGGACGAGCCGACGTCCGGACTCGACGCCCGCCAGTACGCCGTCGCCGCCGAGAAGCTCAAGGAGGCGCGCAGACGCGGCGCTACCGTTCTCATGGTCACGCACGATATGGAACTCGCCGAGGAGACGGCCGACGAAATGCTCGTCGTAGCTGGCGGCAGAATAACGGCGCACGCGCCAGTAGAGGAGATTTTTTCCGACCGCGCGCTGATGAAAAGATCTTCGCTGCGGCAGACGGAGATACGCGAGATCGCCGCGCTGCTCGGCGGAGACTTCGCGAAAGCCGCCTCGGCCTACGAGATGGCCGAGATAATAAAAAATAAGCGGAAGAGGATGGTGGCGTAGATGGATGGGCTTTTTGAATGCACCGACAGTGACGGCCTTATATACAGAATCAATCCGTCGGTTAAGTTGATCATCGCGTTCGCCGCGGGCATGTCGGCCTTCGCCGTCAAAAGCGTCGCCGGAGCGCTCTTCATAGCGGTTCTCACCATCTTAGCGGCGGCGCTTTCCGGCCTCGGCAGAAAAGCCCTGTCTATGGCGCTGCTGCTCGCGAAGATATCGACTCTCCTCTTTCTGATTCAGCTGCTCTGCGCTGGAGGAGGAAATGTGATATTCAGGGCTGGTCCGCTAAGGATAACGGACGAGGGCGTTTTCTTCTCTCTGCTGATGGTCGCGAAGCTCATCGCGGCGTCGCTGCCCCTTATGCTCGCTCTTTCGGCGACGAAACGCGGCGACCTCGCCAACTCTCTCGTGCAGAACTGCCGGCTGCCATACAAATACGCTTTCGCGCTCACGGCGACGCTTAAATTTATACCGGCTCTTGCCGGGGAAATGGCGCAGATCATGGAGGCTCAGCGCGCCCGCGGCGTGGACTTCGACGTACGCAATCCGCTGAAGAAGGCGGCGCTTGTCGCGCCTCTCTGCCTGCCCCTAATGCTCTCCTGTGTCCGCCGCACGGAAAACAGCGCGATCGCGGCTCAGCTTCGCGGCTTCGAACTTCGCAGGCGCGACAGCGGATACAAAAAATATCCGATAGGGATAAAGGACGCGTCCGCCGCAGCGCTCAGCGCCGTCGCGCTCGTTTTCGCGTTTATGCTCTGACTTGGGTGCTGCCGCTCTACGCGATGCTGATGGTAGTCGGTGCTGTAGGATTGTTGATAGCTACGTTCATAAAGCTCGGTCCGTTCTGAACGGACCGCCCTAAGCGGGGTGCGTTAAGGCGGTGGGCGCGCAGAGTTCGTTCCTATGAATTTTTTGCGCAGCCTGCCGCCTTGTATTTATTTGCGGAAATATTTTATAATAAACTCAAGAAAACGGGGAGCATAAAAACTACAAGTTCGTTGGAGGAGCGAAATGCCTAATATCATAAAAGTGCCGACACTCGGGGAGCTGGCTTATGAAAGCATAAAAGCGCAGATACTGTCGTGCAGGATACTTCCGGGCGAAAAAATAAACATCGATCAGTACTCCGCGGAGCTTGGGGTCAGCACGACGCCGGTGCGTGAAGCGCTGTCGAAACTTCAGAAGGAGGGGCTCGTGCAGTACGTGCCGCGGATGGGATGGAAAATATCGAAGATATCGAAACAGGAATTCCGCAAGCTGCAGGAAGTAAAATCGCTGTTGGAAATAACGCTCGCCGAGCGAGCGCTGCCGTTCATAAAGAGCAGCGACATTCCGCAGCTGACCGCCCTCAACAATCAAATGAAGGATTTGGCGAACTCCTTCGCCGGAGGCAAGCCTGACCTTGAGAAACTGCTTGAAGCCAACGACCTCTTCCATATGTACATCTTCAGATTCTACAATAACGACATCATGATAGAGATACTTCAGCAGACGTGGAACAACCTCAGATACGCGAGGCTCATCTGGATATCGTCGCAGGAATTCTTCGATAAGTTCTACGACGAACACAACGCCATCATCGACGCGATAAAGAACAAGGACCGCGACGAGCTTCGCAGCGCTGTGGAAAAACATCTGCACTGCGGGCTCGGCTACATGGAAGAGTGCCTGGAAGATAAATAACCGCTGAGCTCATAGAAAGGTGAAGCCGGCTTCGCCTCGTCCAATACGCGCGAAGAGAGGCAGAAATGGCAAGGCTTCTCGTCGCTTTTTTGCAGAAATTGATGCGTCGTCCTTAGCTTCGATTTATCGCGTTTAGTTTTGCCATTGAGAAAAAAGCAAATTCTTTTCATAAAAATATTGACGAATACTGACCAAAGATATATAATCCAATTTGTAAAATTCATGCGGGAGATATTTTCCCGATGAAACGGGAGTGAAGACTGTGTCGGCATCGAGCCTTACGAGCAAGATAGAAGAGTATATCGAACAGCTTCTCGAAGAAAATGGGAGCGGTGCTATCTCTTTGAGGAGGAAAGATCTGGCCGAGCTCTTTGAATGTGTTCCGAGCCAGATAAACTACGTTCTGCGCAGCAAATTTGCGCCGGAAAACGGCTTCCTTGTGGAAAGCCAGCGCGGCGGCCACGGCTATATCCGTGTCGTGCAGCTGACGTTCAAAAACTGCGACGAGGAGGTCACTCACATCCAGGACCTTATCGGCAGCCGCACTTCGGAGCAGGAGTCGAAGCGGCTTCTGATGAACTTGCAGAACAGGAAGCTTTTATCTGCCCGCGAGCGGCTGTTGATAGAAGTCGCGCTCCGCAGTCAGGATGAAAACGGCAGGGCTCTTTTCGACGTTTCGATTCACAAGCGCGAAATAATGAGAGCGGCCCTGCTGAAAAAATTACTTACGAGCCTTGCGCTCAGTTAGGGGGCGGCACCATGTTGTGCGACCAGTGTAAAGTTAAGCGCGCTGAGGTACACCTTGTTACTGTTATCAACGGAGAACGCTGTATACGACATCTATGCCGCGAATGCGCCGAAAACAGCCTGCGTACCGACGACGTATCGAATTTGATGAGGCTTTCATTTTCTCTCGAAGGCCTTATGGGTATAGAAGAAGCGTTCAAAGAATTGGTTTTGCCCGCTCTACGCGGCGTTCAGCCGCAGGCAAAACAGCCGCGTCTATGCCCGCATTGCGGAGCGGAACTGCCCAGCTCAATGTTTGAAAGCACGCCGATGGCCAAGCCGGCGCGAGTACAGAAGAAGATGACGCTTGAGGAGGAGATCGCCGATCTGACGCGCAAGATGCAGAAGGTTGTAAAAAACGAAAATTACGAACTTGCCGCAAAGCTGCGCGACAGAATATCCGAGCTGAAAAACCCGGCTTTGGAAAAAGATGCGGCGGAAAATGGAACGGCGCAGGAAGGAGAAAGCCCGAACGACAATGAGGCCTGATTTCACCGAAAGAGGCAAGCGCGCCTTTCAGATAGCTCAAGACGAAGCTCTGAGAATGGGGCATGAGGTCGTCGGCACGGAACATATCCTGCTGGGGCTTTTGCTCGACGGAGATACCTATATTCTGCGCCTTCTTGCAGAGTACGGCCTTACGGCAGACGCCCTTGTAAAGGAAGTAGAAAAATACGCCGGAGCCGGTACTCCGCGTGAAGAGAAGGTCGACCTTCCGATGAGCGACCGCGCTAAGCTCGTTATGTCTCTCGCGGTGCGTGAAGCGGCGCGCATGAGGGTCGCCTACGTTGGAACGATTCATATCTTCCTCGCCCTGCTCGCCGAGGAGGAGGGAATGGCTGCGCGCCTGCTTTCCGCTCACGGCCTGAACCTTGAGGACTGCCGCAAATTTTTTGCGGCCGAGACGGAGGGAGACACTCAGGAACGGGAAGAGCCGCAGGATGAGCCGCGTTTCGAATGGCAGCCTCCGCGTCAGCCGTCGGTCGTCCAAAAGACGCCGATGCTCGACCAGCTTGCTATAGACCTCACGCAGATGGCGAGAAAAAACGAGCTCGATCCGGTCATAGGGCGATCAAAGGAAATCCGCCGCGTCGTGCAGATATTGTCCCGCCGCACTAAGAACAACCCCGTGTTGATAGGCGAGCCGGGAGTCGGAAAGACGGCCGTAGCGGAGGGGCTCGCCCAGAAGGTGGTCAACGGCGACATACCGGAGATACTGAGGGGCAAGCGCGTGATGCAGTTGAACGTGGCGAACCTCGTCGCCGGCACTAAATACCGCGGCGAATTCGAAGAGCGCATGAGACGCCTCGTACATGAGATACGCGAGTCGAAAAACGTGATTCTCTTCATAGACGAAATACACACGATAGTCGGAGCAGGCGGGGCTGAAGGAGCTGTCGACGCGGCGAACATCTTGAAGCCGAGCCTCGCGCGCGGAGAATTCCAAGTGGTCGGTGCGACGACGATCAGCGAGTATCGCAAATACATCGAAAAGGACGCGGCGCTGGAAAGGCGTTTCCAGCCCGTGCAGGTCGACGAGCCCACCGAAGAGGAAACTGTGCAGATTCTAGCGGGGTTGCGCGACAGATACGAGGCGCACCACGGCGTGAACATAACGGATGCGGCGCTCGAAGCCGCAGCGTCGCTGTCGAAGCGCTATATAACCGACCGTTTTCTGCCCGACAAGGCTATAGACCTTATCGACGAAGCGTCGGCCCGCGCGAGGATAAACACGCTCGAGCTGCCGGACGATATAAAGGCGCTCGAACGCAATATCGAGGGGATACGCAAGGAAAAAGAATCCGCCGCGGCGCGTCAGGAGTTTGAAAAGGCGGCGCTGCTGCGCGACGAAGAGCGCAAAACAAAAGAGCGCTACGAGGAGATGCGCAGGGAGTGGACTCAGGCGCAGAGCCGGATAAAGCCGGACATCAGCGCGGAGAACATCGCCTCGATAGTCTCGGAAACGACCGGCATACCGGTGACTCAGCTCACGGAGGAGGAGAGCCGCAGACTTCTGCACATGGAGGAGGAGCTGCGCACGCGCCTCGTCGGACAGGACGAAGCGCTCTGCGCCGTGGCGCGTGCGGTGCGCCGTTCAAGGAGCGGCATGAAAGACCCTAAGCGCCCCGTCGGGAGTTTCCTCTTCCTCGGGCCGACCGGCGTAGGCAAAACGGAACTCGCACGTTCACTCGCGGAATTCCTTTTCGGCAGCGAGGACGCGATGATTCGCATGGACATGAGCGAATACATGGAGCGCCACGAGGCGGCGAAACTGATAGGCGCGCCGCCGGGCTATGTCGGCTACGAGGAAGGCGGCAAGCTGACAGAAGCGGTGCGCAGGAAGCCTTACTCGGTCGTTCTTTTCGACGAGATAGAAAAGGCCCACCCGGACGTATTCAACATAATGCTCCAGCTGCTCGAGGATGGGCGCCTTACCGACGGGCACGGGCACGTCACCGACTTCAGGAACTGCGTCGTGATAATGACGAGCAACGTCGGCGTTTCCGACGGCATGGGAGGCCGTGCTCTCGGCTTCGGAAGCAGGGACGAAAGAAGCGACGCGGACATGCGCAAGATGCGCGAGACGATACTGGAAGCCGCGAAGAAGACCTTCCGTCCGGAATTCCTGAACCGCATCGATGAGATACTCGTATTCTCCCCCCTCGGCAGGCCCGAGCTGCTGAAGATCGTCGACATAATGCTCAAAGACGTCATAAAAAGGGCGAACGGCAGCAATATAGAAGTCGTAGTAGACGATTCTGCGAAAGAGCTTATCCTCGACAAGGGCTACAATCCGAAATATGGAGCGCGCCCGCTTCGCCGCACGATACAGAAGATGATCGAGGACGAAATATCCAACAGGATGCTCGAAGGCGGAATTTCCGCGGAAGACAAGATAACTATAAAGCGCAGCGGTGAAAGTTTCGATTTCACGGTCGGCGCGAAAAAATAAAATAAAGATCCGGGGATGCGGAAAGCGCATCATTCGGCGATAATCAAGAAATGCTCCCGATCATCGGAATCGATAGATGATTGGGAGCAAACTTTATACCCGCTATCAAGTTTTAGTTTCCTGTTACTTTCAAATAAAAGCCAGAGATATTATTGACATATGCCGAAAACTATGATAGGCTAAACCTGAAAATGACATATGTCATAAATTCGATTGAGGCGGAGGAGGTGAAAACCATGTCTAGAATGGATGGAACAGGTCCGATGGGACTGGGAGCAAGAACCGGTTTAGGCCGTGGGGCTTGTGCAGGCAATCCCAGCTTGAGGAAAGGAATGCAGTTCGGACACGGCTTTGGCCGCCGTATGGGGTTATGCCGAATGCTACCAGGAAGCACGAAAGATTGTCTGCTGGCTCGAAAAAGCTTGCTTCAGGAAGCTTTGAATGCCGTCGAACAGGAATTAGCAAAGATGTAAGCTGATTGCAGCGGCATAGGGGGTCGCTCCTGTGCCGCTGTGACAGGAGGTGAACCATGCCAAGACCGAAAAAGCGGCGAAAAGTTTGTTGTTTGCCGGTTCGTACTGAATTCGCACCGGTAGGCGAGCCTTTTCATTCGGGTGATGCAGTTATGATGACGGTGGACGAATATGAGGCGATTCGCCTTATTGACCACGAAGGATTCAACCAGGAGGAGTGTGCGGGTTATATGAACATCGCCCGCACAACCGCACAACAGATCTACAACGATGCCCGAAAAAAGCTGTCCATTTCACTGGTAGAAGGCAAGCCGCTCGTGATCAGCGGAGGTGAATACCGGCTTTGTGAGGGCAACGAGCCATATTGCGGCTGCAGCGGGTGTCATCGTCACCGCCGTGGTCGGATGGAAACAACGGAAGGAGGAAACCAATGAAAATAGTGATTCCCGTAGATGAGAAAAAACCGGAAAGCAGCGTCTGTGTCTCCTTTGGCAGGGCACCTTACTTTATGCTGCACGATACCGAGGGAAAAACAACGGAATATATCGCCAATACTGCTGCCGAAGCACAGGGAGGTGCTGGGCTTAAAGCTGCGCAGCTTATCGTGGACTGCGGCGCCAACGTTCTGCTCGCTCTCCGCTGCGGTCAAAATGCAGCAGATGTGCTGAATGCCGCCCAGATAAAGATCCATAAGGCCGAAGGGCTTAGAACTGCCGAAAACCTTGCCGCCTTTCAAGAGGGAAAGCTTACACTTATGACCCAGTTTCAAGCAGGCTTTCACGGCCGCCAGTGAAGCTGGCGGTTTTAAGCGGCAAAGGCGGGACCGGAAAGACCTTTGTGTCGGTGAATCTGGCGGCAGCAGCAGGCAGCGCCACCTATATCGACTGCGACGTTGAGGAGCCTAACGGAAGGCTTTTTTTGAAGCCTGAAAGACTGACAAGCAAAACTGTCACCACTAAGCAACCCGCCTTTGACGCCGAGAAATGCACGGGCTGCCGCAAGTGCGTGGGCTTCTGCCGCTTTAACGCTCTGGTCTACGTAAAGGCCAAACCCATGCTTTTTTCAGAGGTATGCCACTCCTGCGGAGGGTGCAGGCTGCTTTGCCCATCCGGCGCGATATCGGAGACAGAAAAGCCGGTGGGAGTCGTGGAGTGTGGAGAGAGCGGTGGCGTCCGCGTCGTCACCGGCTGTATGGATTTGGGCGAAGCGTCCGGCATTCCCATCATCAAAGCTGCGCTTGCCGAGGCATCCAATGCGGATGAACTGACCGTTATTGACTGTCCTCCAGGAAGTGCCTGCTCCGTGATGGAAAGCGTTCAATCCGCAGATTATTGCCTGCTGGTGGCAGAGTCTACCGCCTTCGGCCTACATAATTTTAAGATGGTCTATGAACTGGTGAGATTACTTCATAAGCCCTGCGGCGTGGTCATCAACAAGGCAGACGGGGAATATATTGCGCTCGATATTTTTTGCCGGGAACACGGTATTCCCGTGCTGTGCTGCATCCCGTACAGTGAAAAGCTGGCTTGGCTGGGTGCGAGCGGCCAGATCGCAGCTCTTGCTGACAGCAAATACGCGAAACTGTTTCACAGCCTTCTCGACGATATCCGAAAGGAGGCGTGCGTATGAAAAAACTGCTGATCCTCAGCGGCAAAGGCGGTACGGGCAAGACCACTGTGGCTGCCGCTTTTATCGATTTCCTGAACGCGGAAGCCTTTGCCGACTGTGATGTGGATGCGCCGAACCTGCATTTGGTTGCAGGGATGAACACTCTGCCGGAACGCTGGGATTATTTCGGTTCTCAAAAGGCTTTCATTGATCCCCCAAAATGCGTCGGCTGCGGGGCCTGTCTCGACAATTGCCGTTTTGACGCCATCGTGCTGCGAGACGGGATATGCGAGGTCGACGAATACGCCTGCGAAGGTTGCGGCGTATGTGAATATGTCTGCCCTCAAAGCGCCGTGACCATGAGCGATGACGTCGCCGGGGAACAGATGCTGTATAAAGACAGCCGCGTGTTTTCCACAGCGAAGCTCAAAATGGGCCGCGGAAACTCCGGCAAGCTGGTCACAGGAGTTAAAAAGGCCCTTATAAGTGCAGCACCGGATTCGGAGCTTGCCGTGATTGATGGATCCCCCGGTGTTGGCTGTCCGGTCATCGCTTCTGTCAGCGGAGTGAATCTGGTGCTCATTGTGGCCGAACCATCGCTCTCCGGTATCCATGACATGGAGCGTATTCTGAAAACTGCAGTCATACTCATGGCGAAAGTCGCGGTCTGCGTTAACAAATACGATGTCTGTATGGAAAAGATGGAGGACATCGAAAGATATTGCCGAGAAAAGAGCGTGCCCTTTGTAGGGCGGATCCCATTTGATAAGCAGGCATCTGCCACTATCAACGCAGGACACAGCCTTGCATCAGTTGACTGTCCGGCAAGGGATGCGCTCAGAGATGTTTTCAAGAACACTATCGCGCTGTTGAGAGAGGATAGCTATGTTGAATATTAAAGTTTTGCTGGAGAATACGCAGGTACGACCCCGACGCACTGACGGAGCACTGCTTGAGCCTGTATATCGAAACAGAACGCCATAAGCTCCTTTTTGATATGGGGCAGACCGATCTGTTCGCGCGAAATGCCCGGACGCTTGGGGTCAATCTCAGCAATGTGGCATAGCGGTTCTTTCACACGGACACTATGATCACGGAGGTGGACTCCGCATCCGCAGGTCATGGAGATCAATAAAAACGCGCCGATATATAAGCTGCCATGCCTTTGAGCCACATTATTCCGGTGCGGAACGTTATTATTGGCCTTGCCCCGGCGTTCAGCGGCGACCCGCGCTTTATATCTGTGGCAGATCACACGCGAATCGAAGATGAATTGGAGCTGTTTACCTGTAATAGCTCCCCGCGGCCGTATCAAACGGACAGCGCTGGCCTGAATGCATCGCACAGACCAGGATTGACGCCGGACGATTTCCGGCATGAGCAGTATCTGCTGATTCGTGACGGCCCACGCAGGGCGCTTGTAAGCGGTTGCTCCCATAAATGGGTTCTGAACATCATGGAGTGGTTTCATCCTGATGTTTTGATTGGGGCTTTCACTTCATAAAACTGAACCCTAATGGCGAGGGCAAGAAAAGGCTTGCATCTTGCATCTGCGGCGAAAAAACTGAGTTAGTATACTGCGTCTTTTTACATCTGCCACTGCGCAGGTGTGGAGCAATATGGTATTATCTAGCCAGCAGCGGTTAAGAAATCGTACTGTGAGGAGGCATTTAGCATAAGCGAAAACTGCTCGCATAACTGCTAGAGCTGCAACGAGACTTACAACAAGAGGACGAAAGAGAGCCTTTTGGCAAGGCCACATGAGCTGAGCCATATCAAAAAGGTGATCAGCGTGGTCAGCGGTAAGGGCGACGTGGGCAAATCCATTGTCATACCCCTGTTGGCGATGCTGGCACAGCGTGATGGGTTTGAGACAGCCATTCTGAATGCCGACATCACCGGCCCATCCATACCCAAAGCGCTTGGCCTGCGCGAAAAGGCCTAGGGCAGCGAGTTTGGGCTTTAGCCGGTGAAAACCAAAATCGGGATTTCCATCATGTCGCTGAATCTGCTGACGGAAAATGAAACCAATCCGGTGGTGTGGCGCGGACCGCTTATCGCCGGAACGGCCAAGCAGTTCTGGGCGGACGTCATCTGGGGCGATGTGGATTATATGTTCATTGACGTGCCGCCCGGAACCGGCGATGTTCCGCTCACGGTATTCCAGTCCATTCCTGTGGATGGCCCCACCATCGTTGCATCCCCGCAGGAACTGGTAGGTATGATTGTGGAAAAAGCGATCAACATGGCCCAGATGATGCATATCCCCGTTTTCGCCCTGGTTGAGAGTATGAGCTGTATTACATGCCCGGACTGCGGAAAGGAAATCCGCGTGTTCGGAGAAGGCCACATTGACGAAATCGCCGAAAAGCACGGCGTTCAGACTGTTGCCCGTTTGCCTATCGATCCCAAGCTGGCTGCCGCATGTGATGCCGGAAGGATCGAGCTGTTCGACGTCGGTTGGCTGGATGGCTTGATGAAGAAACTGGCATCGGAAAACAAATAAAGGCGCGAGCCGAAATAATGGAGGATAACATTATGAAAATCACTGTTGCAAGCATGGGAAACATGGTGGCCGGTCACTTCGGCCACTGCGAAAACTTCAATATCTATGAGAGCTTAAGCGGCGTCGTGACCTAGGCGCAGAGCATCCCCAACCCCGAACACAAGCCCGGATTTCTACCGAATTTCCTCGGCGACATGGGCGTGGAGGTCATCATCGCTGGCGGCATGGACGACGGAGCTGTGGAGATATTCAATGAGCGGAATATCGAGGTCATCGTCGGCGCGCAGGGCGACGCAAAGGTCGCCGTGGAAAGCTATTTGCGAGGCGATCTCAAGTCCACGGATCCATCTGTCACGAGCATGAGCACGCGGATGAGTGCGGAGAAAAATAAGCGATATAGGGTATTTGAAGCCGCACTGTAATTGCTGATGTACAGGAGGAGAATATGTTGAAAACCAAAATAATTACCAGCACACAGAAAAATACTATTGAACTTGTTAATCGCAGGATATGTGACAAGAGCGTTTCTGAAGCGCTTGGCAGGCGGGAATACACTGCATTAGGTCTATGTGAAGGATCGGTGGCAGACATCATTGTATCTTGTGACATAGCTGAAAAGGCAGCCGACGTGATCGCAATTGAAATACAAGGCAATTGCCCGCAGCACATGGTATGCCTTGGTATATTCGGCAGTGTAGCCGCAGTCAAAACCGCTGTAAGCGCGGTGGATAAGCATTTTAACGGGAACGATCATGCCTAAAACTCTGATGTTCTGATGCCGTATCCATCGTGAACAAACACCATTAAAGTCATGTGGATGATGATTTTTCATGGACAATTTCTTCATGGCGGTTATAACAAGAATAGCAAGAAAACAAAGGAGGTTGATGCAATGAAAAAATATATCTGCTCCGTCTGCGGCTTCATCTATGACGAGGCAAAGGGCATCCCCGAAGTGAGTATTGCGCCGGGAACCAAGTGGAAAGACCTGCCCGACGACTGGTTATGCCCCCTCTGCGGTGCGGCTGATGGCGAATTCAGAGAGCAGAGATCACAAGCGTCCATGAAGAAAACTCTGCACGTTATGGAAACTCCCACGGATATGGAAGGAGCTGACGCTGCTGGAGATGAGCATTCTCTGCTCCAATTTGGCACGGGGTTGTGCAAAACAGTACAAATCTGAAGAAGCCGCGTTGTTCACCGAGCTTGCCTGGTATTATAAAGCTGTGTCGGCTCTGGCGAATAATCCCTCGTTTGCGGGGCTGCTCAATCTCATAGAGAAAGACCTCGAAAACGGGTTCCCCGCAGCGAACCCGTCTAATCCGACCACAAGGATTGTGGGGTGCTGCGAGCGCTGATCTAAAGCGAGGAGGCCACGCGCATCCTTAAGTCTATGCTGACCCGCTACGAAAAAGAGGGCGAAGCTATACTGGGGAATACCGGTGTATATGTCTGCACCATTTGCGGCTTTATGTTTGTGGGCGACAGCCCTCCACAAATCTGCCCTGTGTGTAAGGTTCCGAGCTGGAAGTTTGCTGCCTATGTCTTTATGTTTGCCCTACCGGGGCGGCGGACACCGAAAACAGAATTATCGACGAGGACAAATGCATCGGCTGTAGTGTCTGTGCCAATGCCAATGCCAATGCCAATGCCAATGCGTGTCCCAGCGGTGCCATCTCCATGGTACCAAAGGAGTTGCCGTCCCAACAGCCTAAAGCCGATCTCGTCAAGGCGGCGCTGACCACGGTTTTTGACGGTACTGCTGATTATCTGCATGATGCTATCAATTTTGAACTAGGGAACGATCTCGAAACTGCTGAGCAGCGGCTCCGGTGTTCTTGGTATAGCAATTGCGGCCGTCGTCAGCTCTATCACGCTCATCCCCCCCGGCTTCGTGGCCTTTCCAGCGGCTGTCAAACGCAACCTGTTAGCGCTGGTCTTTGCTGTCTGTGGCTCCTTTGCGATTGGAGGTATACTGGCATGAAAAAGCTGATTCCGGTTTTTTTACTTGAGCATGTAGCTTGTACTATATTGTTGGAGGAAATCACATGAAGAAATGTGAGAAAATAGATTCAGGATTTGCCTTTTTGTGATAGCATATTGCGCGTTGGACAGAAAAATAACGGGAGGAATTTGCAATGTCATTAGGGAAAAAATTTGCGTCCGGCGCCCTCGTCTTCTTTTCCGCCGCGGCGATAGCGGCGTCGGCCTTCGCGGCCGACAAGGATGAAACGGTTGTAACTGTCGGCTCGCAGTCTTTGAAACAGAGCGAGGTCCTGAGCCTGCTGCAGAACACAGCGGGAGACAACGCGATGATGGTCGGCCTCATGCTTCAACAGTCGACGCTGCCGGAGCGCGTCGATATGGCCAAACAGATGGCCGACGCGATGCTCTTCGCCGAAGGCGCGAAGCGGAGCGGGATTTCGTCGCGCGGCGACGTCGCCCTCAAGATAAAATGGCAGGAAGTACAGATTCTCCTCGAAGCCTACCTTCAAGAGTTAAGCAAGAAGTGGGATATGGGCGAGAAGGCTCAGAAGGCTTATTATAATGAGAACAAGAGCGAATTCGTGCAGCGTCCGGCGGCTCATCTCCGCCACATAATGACCTCGGCGGAGAAGGATGCCGCCGACGTCATCCTCGACATCTACAAAAACAAGGACTTCGCAAAGGCCGCCGAGAAATACAGCCGCGACCCCAACACGGCGGCGCGCGGCGGAGACCTCGGATGGATGGAGAAGGGAGTCATGCCCGAAGAGATAGACAAGGCGATCGAGGGAGCGCGTGAAAAAACTCTCGTCGGCCCCGTTAAGACGGAGCTCGGATGGCATGTCGTCGAAGTCCTCGAACGCCGCGGCGAGAAGCAGCTCTCATTCGAAGAGGCCCAACAGGAAGTGATCCAGCGCATGCAACTGAGCTACGTCAACAAGGAACTCGAGAAGCTCAGGGAAAAGATCAATGTCAAAATAAACGAGAGGGCGCTTGAAAATCTCGCCGGCATTCCGGCCGCGCCGCTCGAAAAGACTCCCGGAGCCGCGGAGGAAAAACCCGCCGAGAAAAAAGACTGACCGGCTTGCGGTGTGAAACAAGCGCCGGAGCGGAGGCTGACGCAGCGCCGCTCCGATTTTTTACGCGCTCTCGGCGGGGTCGGGCGCCGCAGAATTTTGCTTGACAATTTTCAAGCAGCGTAGTATAAATTACGCCAACGAAGCCGATAATGACGTCGCGATGATTGGGATAGTAAAGTTTATCTCCTTCACAGAGAGAGGGACGAAACGCTGAGAGTCCTTTGCAGGAGGGAATTTGAATACCACCCATGAGCGGATGCCGAAGCGCCTGCGATAAGGCATCGGGGTGCGCCCCTTATAGCGCGCACGAGAGCCGTCCTTGTGCGGCTGAAACGGAGTGGGACCGCGACAAATATAATGCCGCCTCTGTGCTTGATGCGCCGAGGCGGCGATTTTTTATTTTGCGCTTACTGCGAGAAGGAGGAAGATTAATGGGAGTTATCGAAAGATACGCACAGCTTCTGCCTGTGACGGAAAGGACTCCGAGGGTCACGCTCGGCGAGGGCTCGACGCCCCTCGTTCGCGTCGGCAACATCAGCAGGATGCTCGGCATAGAGCTTTGGGCTAAGCTGGAGGGCTGCAATCCCTCCGGCTCCTTCAAAGACCGCGGGATGGTAATGGCGGTCGCCAAGGCGCTCGAAACCGGAGCGAAGGCGCTCGTCTGCGCCTCGACAGGCAATACGTCGGCGTCGGCGGCGGCCTACGCGGCCGCGGCGGGGGTGCCCTGCTTCGTGCTGCTTCCGGCGGGGAAGGTCGCGCTCGGCAAGCTCGCCCAGGCTCTGATGTACGGCGCGACGGTCATCGCGGTAAAGGGAAATTTCGACAGAGCGCTGGAGATGGCGCGCGCCGCCGCGGAGCGCGAAGGCTTCGCGATCGTGAACTCGGTCAACCCGTACCGCCTCTGGGGGCAGAGGAGCGGAGCGTGGGAGATATGCGAGGCTCTCGGCGGAGCTCCCGACTGGCATGCGATTCCCGTCGGCAACGCCGGCAACATCAGCGCGTACTGGGCCGGCTACAAGCAGTATAAAGAGCTCGGAAAGATCGACGGGCTGCCTAAGATGATGGGCTTTCAGGCCGCAGGCGCCGCGCCCCTCGTCACCGGCAGGCCATGCCCGAATCCCGAGACTGTGGCGACCGCTATAAGGATCGGGAACCCGGTCAGCGCGCACCTTGCCAAAGAAGCCGTGGCGCAGTCGGGGGGGGAGTTCAACTCCGTTACCGACGAAGAGATTCTCGCCGCTCAGAAGCTCCTCTCGTCGAAAGGAGGGCTATTCGCCGAGCCCGCCTCCTGCGCGCCTCTTGCGGGGCTCATAAAGTTGAAAAAAGAGGGGCGGCTGCCCGACGGCATCACGGCGGCTATGATACTGACGGGAAACGGGCTGAAGGATCCCAACACGGCCATGTCGCAGGTCGGGCGCCCGATAGAGATAGGCGACAGCCTTGACGAACTGTTGGAGGTGATGAAGGGGTGAACCCTCTTATCACGCTGAGAGTGCCGGCGACGAGCGCAAACCTCGGTTCCGGCTTCGACGCGATAGGCATGGCGGTCTCTTTATACAACATTTTCAAGGTGATGGAGATACTGCCGCGCGGAGAATATAAGATCGAGGCGCACGGAGAGGGGAGCCGCGAGCTTTCCCAACCCAAGGCCAACCTCGTCGTGGCGGCCTACGAAGAGACTTGCCGCCGCTGGAATGTCGAAGGGCCGGGCTTTTCGCTCTGGTGCCACAACATCATCCCTCTCTGCCGCGGGCTCGGAAGCTCCGCCGGCGCAGTCGTGGCCGGAGTGCTGATCGCGAAGCACCTTACGGGGCATGAGGCGGACGACGACGAACTGCTGCGCGAGATGACGCTCATCGAGGGGCATCCGGACAACGTTGCGCCCTGCTATCTCGGCGGGATGGTCGTCAGCTGCTGGGATGGGAAGGACCTTCGCTACGTGAATCTTCCGGCGCTTCCCCCCGAGGTGCTCTGCGTAGCGGCCGTGCCGGACGAGCGGGTAAAGACCTCCGACGCGCGCGACGCCCTGCCGAAAGAGGTAGCCTTCTCGGACGCCGTCTTCAACGTCGGGCGCGCCGCTCTGCTTACAGCGGCCTGGGCTACAGGCAAATGGGATTATCTGAAATGGGGGATGGACGACAAACTGCATCAGCCATACCGCAGCAAGCTTTTCTCCGGCGGCGACGTGATATTTTCGCGCGTCCAGGAGCTGCCAGAATGCCTTTCCGTGGCTATAAGCGGCTCCGGCCCCTCTGTGATAGCCCTCGTCAGAGGCACTACTCACCGCGTCGCGGAGGCTATGTGCCGCACCTTTACGGAATACGGCGTCCGTTCGCAGTTCTTCGTCCTCGACGGCAGCGCGCAGGGCGCGCGCGTCGACCTGAGCATGGAGCTGCCGGACGCTTTGAAGAACGTGGGGGTGAAGTAAATGGAATGGGAAAAATTACCTCTCACCGTCCTTAAGTTCGGTGGCTCGTCGGTCGCCGACTCAAATAGAATGAGGCACGTGGCGCAGATAGTTAAAAAAACACGCGAAGAAGGCTACCGCGTCGCGGTGGTAGTCTCCGCTATGGGAAACACCACAGACGAGCTTCTCGCGCTCGCGAGCGACGTCGCGACTGAAAAGGACGGGCGCGAAATGGATCAGCTGCTCGCAACGGGCGAACAGCAGAGCGTCGCGCTTCTTTCCCTCGCGATAAAGCAGCAGGGAATACCGGCTCAGTCCTTCACGGCGCTGCAGGCCGGGATAAAGGCTGAGGGCTTCCCGATGGAGGGACGCATCTACAGAATCGAACCGGAGGCGGTCGAACGCGCGCTGAACGAAGGCACGGTCGCCGTAGTAACCGGCTTTCAGGCTATAACGGACAACGGCGACGTGATCACCCTCGGACGCGGAGGCTCGGACCTCTCGGCCGTCGCCCTCGCCGCTTCGCTCGGCGCCGAGTCCTGCCGCCTGCTGAAAGACGTGACCGGCATCATGAGCGGGGACCCGCGCGTCGTAAAGAATCCAAAGAAGCTTCGCCAGCTTGGATTTGACGAGTGCATGGAGATGGCGGTGCAGGGCGCGAAGGTCCTGCAGGCCCGCAGCGTCGAAGTGGCGGCGCGCTATAACGTGCCGCTCTACGTCGGTTCAAGTTTTATCGAAGAGGAGGGAACGTGGGTAATGAGCAACCCCGTAACAGAAGGATTAATTGTTAAAGCCGTGATACAGGATATGAAGGTGGCGAAGGTCGTGCTGCTCGGCGTTCCGGACATCCCGGGCGTCGCGGCGCGCCTCTTCGCGGAGCTCGCGGCGAAGGGAGTCGGAGCGGAGATGATCATCCAGAACAACATGCGCGGCGGTGTCAACGACATCGGCTTCCTCGTCAAGAAGACGAACCTTGAAGAGGCGAGCCAGGTCTGCCGCAAAATATGCCGCGAAATAGACGCGCAGGGCGTCTCCTTCGACACGGAGATCGCGCGCGTCTCGATAGTGGGCGCGGGCATCGCCAACCACCCGGAGATTCCCTCGAAGATGTTCAATATACTCGCGGAGGCCGGGATCAACATAGAGATGATCGCGTCGACGGCGCTGGCGATCACCTGCATAGTCGGAAGCGCGCGCGCCGAAGACGCGGTAAGGGAGCTTCACGATCACTTTATAGACGAGGTGGCCTTCTGATGAGCGGTAAAAAAGTCGCCGTACTCGGCGCGACGGGACTCGTCGGCCGCGAAATGCTCAAAACGCTCGAGCAGAGAAAATTTCCCGTTTCCGAATTGATTCCCCTCGCCTCACTGCGCTCGGCGGGGACAAAGATAAAATTCTGCGGCGAAGAATTGACGGTTCGCGCGGTAGATAAAGATTCCTTCAAAGGCGCCGATATCGCTATCTTCTCCGCCGGCGGCGGGACTTCTAAGCAGTGGGCGCCGATCGCGGCCGCAAGCGGCGCGACGGTCGTCGACAACAGCTCGGCGTGGCGCATGGACGAGGAGGTTCCGCTGATCGTTCCCGAGATAAACCCGGATGATAGATCGATGGCGAAGAAGGGCATCATCGCAAACCCAAACTGCTCGACGATACAGGCCGTCGTCGTCCTTTATCCGCTGCACAGGGCCGCCGGACTCAAATATATAAACGTCAGCACCTATCAGTCGGTCGCAGGGACCGGCAAAGCGGCGCTCGATTCGCTGCGCGGCGGCTCGCTCGCGGCGCTGAAGGGCGAGGATTACCATGACGCCGTCTACCCGCACAATATAGCGTACAACCTTCTGCCCCACATCGGCGCCTTCGACGACGAAGGAATATCCGAGGAGGAGTGGAAGATGGTGAACGAGTCGCGCAAAATCATGCACACGCCGGAACTGCGCGTCAGCGGCATCACGGTGCGAGTTCCGATATTCCGCTGCCACGGCGAAAGCGTCACCGCGCAGTTCGAACGCCCGCTCGCGCCGGAGGAAGCGCGCGAAATACTCAAAGGCGCGCCCGGCGTCGTCGTTCAGGACGACCCGAAGAGGGCCGTCTATCCGCTGCCGAGAGAGACCGCCGGCGAGGACGACGTCAGAGTCGGGAGGATACGCCGCGACACGGGGCTCGACAACGCGCTCGCGATGTGGATAGTCGGAGACAATCTAAGAAAGGGTGCGGCCCTCAACGCCGTACAGATAGCGGAGCTGCTTTAGGGGCGTCCCTTCGCCCACGCAAAGATTCGGCCTCGCTTCGGCGGGGCCGTTTTTCTCGGGCTGAGCTCCGCCCCTGCGCGGCTCAGCCCGATTTTTATATCGGCGGTGCTGAGTTTATGATAAAATATAACGTGCGATAAAGTTTGCGGCAGAAGGAGAGGCGCTGTGATGGAAATATATCGCAACCCGCGGAAGATAACAGAATATCTTACCGCTTGGATAAGGGAAAAATTCGGGAATGCAGGAATGAAAAGCGCAGTGCTCGGCATCAGCGGGGGCGTAGACTCCGCAGTGCTGGCTGCGCTCCTCGCGAGAGCGCTCGGAGCAGAGAACGTCATAGGAGTCATGATGCCGTGCCACAGCATGAGCATAGACGAAGAATACGCTGAACTTCTTGCAAAATCCCTCGGAATAAAAACTATAAAAACAGACCTTTCCGCGGCTTACGACGCCCTTACGGCCGAATACGAAAAATCCTTCGGCGGCTTAAGCGGGCTCGCCTACGCGAATATCAAGCCGCGCCTGCGCATGGCGACCCTTTACGCGATAGCCCAGCAAAGGAGCTGTCTCGTATGCGGCGGCGGAAATAAGGACGAGATCACGTTCGGATATTTCACCAAACACGGGGACTCCGGCGTCGACCTGCTGCCCCTCGCCGACCTCCTGAAGGGCGAGGTGTGGGCCGTGGCGAAATATCTCGGCGTCCCCCGGCAGATAATCGACCGCCCTCCTACCGCGGCCCTCTGGGAAGGGCAGACGGATGAAAAAGAGATGGGCGTCACTTACGCGGAGCTCGACCGCTATATCGCAACGGGCGAAGCGAGGCCGGAAGTCAAGGAAAGAATCGAAAGAGCGAAAAGGTGCTCCGAACATAAAAGGGCATTTGCCGCTATAGCAAAACTGCCCGAAAACCTTTAGCATCAATTTTTCAAATTATTCTATGAGGTGATTTTCTTGTCAGGACATTCACATTGGGCCGGAATTAAACACAGGAAGGCGGCGCAGGACGCAAAGAAGGGCGTGGCTTTCCAGAAATTGGTCAAGGACATCATAGCGGCTGCGAAAGAGGGCGGCGGAGACCCGAACAGCAACTTCCGCCTGAAAGTCGCGGTGGAGCGCGCGAAGGCCGGAAACGTCCCCGTCGACAATATCGAACGCGGAATAAAGCGCGGAACTGGTGAGCTCGGCGGCCCGATGGAGGAAGTCTACTACGAAGGCTACGGACCGAATGGAGTGGCCGTTATGGTGCAGGCGATGACCGACAACAGGAACCGTACCGCGCCGGACATCCGCTCCCTCTTCACGAAGAGCGGCGGCGCCATCGGCGAAATGGGCTGTGTCGCATGGAACTTCGACCGCAGAGGCGTCATCGAGATTGCAGGCGAAGGCATCGACGAGGAGAGCCTTATGATGACGGCTCTCGACGCGGGTGCGGACGACCTGGAGGCGAACGAAGAGGGCTACGAGATATCGTGCGATCCGAACGTCCTATCACAGGTCGGCGAGGCGCTGAAAGGCGCCGGCTACAACATCGAGACGATGGAAGTCAGCATGATACCGAAAAACACGGTAGCGATAAGCAACAAGTCGGACGCCGCTAAGATGCTCGCGATGGTCGAGCGCTTCGAGGAGCACGACGACGTCCAGGCCGTTTACGCGAACTTCGAGATACCGGAAGACATACTTGCAGAGATCGAATAGCGGGATTTTGCGCGCTCTCGGCATCGACCCCGGGCTCGGGACTCTGGGCTACGGGGTCGTTTCGCAGTCGGGAAACGATCTGATCTGCGAGGCCTACGGCGTTATAAGGACATCGGCGAAGCTTTCGCTCTCCGCGCGGCTTTCCCGCCTTTACGACGGGCTGCGGGCCGTCGCGAAGGAATTTCCGCCGGGCATGGTAGCGGTAGAAAAGCTCTTCTTCGGCCGCAACGTCACTACCGCGGAAATGGTCTGGCAGGCCCGCGGCGTCGTCCTTCTCTTCGCCGCTCAGCTCGGCTTCGAGCCATACGAGATAAAGCCGAGCGAGGTAAAGCTCGCGGTCTGCGGCTACGGCGGCGCCGAAAAGGCACAGGTGCAGGGGATGGTGGCGCAGCTCTTAGGCCTTGAAAAGAATCCGAGCCCCGACGACGCGGCCGATGCGCTGGCGATCGCGATAGCGGGGATCGCCGTGAGAAGCTACGACAGAAACATTATGAAAGGATACTGAGATGATAAACTTTCTGCGGGGCACACTCGCCTCTATAGAAAAGGAGAGCATAGTCCTCGACGTCTCCGGCTTCGGCGTCGAGATCTACCCGACGAGGGCGCTGCTTGCGTCAGCGGCCCTGGGAGAGGAGATGAAATGCCTGGCGTACATGCAGATAAGCGACGCCGGGCTTTCTATGTTCGGCTTCGCGTCGCAGGAGGAAAAAGATTTCTTCCTCGACCTGCTGCAGGTCAAGACGGTAGGAGGAAAGCTCGCGATAGCGCTTATGCGCTATCTCGACCTCGGCAGCATAATAGACGCGATAAGAAACGGCAACGTTTCGATGCTCTCCGTCCCCGGGCTCGGCGCGAAGCGCGCAGAGCGAATCTGCTTCGAGCTAAAGGCGAAAATAGAGAAGAAATTCGTCGGGCTCTCCGCTGTGGGAATATCGGCCGTGGCTTCCTTCGATTCGTCCGTCACGGACGCGCTGAGCGGGCTCGGCTTTTCGCACGGCGAATGCGCGCGCGCGATAGCTATGGCGAAGGCCCAGGCCGAGGACGACGTAAAATGGACCGAGGAGAGCCTGCTTAAGGCCTCTCTCGGCATTCTGCAGCGCAGATAGGCGGATGAAAATGGAAGATGAAAACAGGCAGCGGCACAAACTCATAGAGACGATGCGGCGCGAAAAAGAGGACGAGGTCGCTACGCTGCGCCCTCAGGAGCTGAACGACTTTATCGGACAGAGCGGACTTAAGGACAAACTGACGATATTCATGAAGGCGTCGCTGCAGCGCGGCGAGCCTCTCGACCACACGCTTTTCTACGGCCCTCCCGGCCTTGGAAAGACTACTCTCGCGGGCATCATCGCGAAGGAAATGAAGGGCACGCTGCGCATGACGACCGGCCCCGCGCTCGAAAGGGCCGGAGATTTGGCGGCCATACTGTCGAACATACAGCCGAACGACGTGCTCTTCATCGACGAGATTCACAGGATGGCGCCGAACATCGAAGAAATACTCTATCCTGCGATGGAGGACTTTTCCCTTTCCATCATAGTCGGCAAGGGGCCGCTTGCGCGGAGCATAAGGCTCGCTCTGCCGAAATTCACGCTGATCGGCGCGACGACGCGCCTCGGCCTGCTTACGTCGCCGCTGCGCGCGCGCTTCGGGATAGTCGAGCAGCTTCACCTCTATTCGTCCGGGGAACTGACCGCCATAGTTAAGCGGGGGGCCGGCGTCCTCGGCGCGAAGATAGCCGACGACGCGGCAGAGGAGATAGGCCTGCGCTCGCGCGGGACGCCGCGTGTCGCGCTGCGCCTGCTGCGCCGCGTCCGCGACGTCGCCGAGGTAAAAAAAGCTCCGTCCATAGAGCGCGGCCTCGCGCGCTACGCTCTTGACATGCTCGGGGTGGACCCTGAGGGGCTCGACGAAGGTGACAGGAAATTCCTGCGCGCGCTGGTCGAGCTTTTCGACGGCGGCCCGGTAGGGCTTTCGACTCTTGCCGCAGCCCTCAACGAGGACGGGCAGACGATAGAGGACATCTACGAACCCTATCTGATTCAAAAAGGGCTTCTCGAACGCACGCCGCGCGGACGCAGAGCGACCCGCAATACCTGGGACTATCTCGGCGTCCCGGTATCTCAGCACTTCATACAGCTGCAGAACAGCCAGCAGAGCCTCTTTCCGGCGGAGGATGACGCGCAGTGAATCAGATAGGAAAGATGCTCATAGCCGCCGGTCTTTTGCTCGCCGCGCTCGGCGTCTGCCTTATCGCCGCCGGCAAGCTTAACATACCGTTCGGAAAACTGCCCGGAGACATAACCTATCAGAAGAAAAATTTGACGGTCTTCGCGCCCTTCGGCACGATGCTATTTGTAAGCGTCATATTGACGCTGATACTGAATATCTTTTCAAGGTGGAAGTAGTGAAAAAATTTATAATTATAACTTTGCTGTTCCTTTGCGCGCAGGCCGCGGAAGCCCGCGACATCTCCGTGCTGATACGGCAGGATGTCAGGCAGTGCTCCGTCGCTGGCACCTCTTACTATATAACCGTCGCCGACGGCGGCGTGACGCCCGAGATAACCGGAACCTTTTCGCTTTACGCGAACGGCGCGTCGCTTTCGGCCGGCTCCGTCAGCTACGCTATGCCGGCCACCGTTTCATCGCGGAATCCGATAACGATCGACGGAAAAAGCTACCGCGGAAAGATAGTATTTGAAAGCGGCTACGGCGGCTTCAACATCGTAAACGTCGTCGACATGGAGGAATACCTGAAGGGCGTGCTGAAAGACGAGATGAGCCCAGCCTGGCCCGCCGAGGCCTTGAAGGCTCAGGCCGTTCTCGCCAGGACCTTCGCATCCGGGTCAAAAAAACACGGCAGATACGACGTCTGCGACAAAGTACACTGTCAGAGCTACAGCGGGACGAAGGGGGAGTCGGCTGCGATCGTCGACGCGGTGAATGCGACCGGCGGCGAAATTTTGAAATACGGCGGCGCTCCCGCCGAGATCTACTATTTCGCCGAGAGCGGCGGCTGCACCGCGTCGGCAAAATCGGCGTGGAACAAAAATCTGCCTTACCTTTCCGCGAAGCCGGACCCTGTGCCGGTGAACGGGCCAAACGCCAAATGGCAGGCGGCTTTCACGATGCAGCAGATAGCTTCCCGCCTCGCGGCGGCCGGCGTCCCGGTGGGCTCGATATCGTCGCTTGCACCCGCAGGGCGCGACGAAAGCGGGCGCGTGACGAGCATCGAAGTGACTGGCAGCGGCGGAACAAACGTCGTCGCCGCGGCGAAATTCCGCGCGGCGCTCGGCGCCTCTGTGGTAAAAAGCACACTCTTCGAATTCTCCGCCGCCGGCGGCTATACGCCGCAGCTCAAGGCCACGCCTGCCGCGGCCGAGCCCAAGCCGCAGTACCGCGCGCCGACCGCGAAGGCAGACGTGGCGGCTATGCCGGAGAAGGACGAAGAAATACTCTACTGGATGGCGAGAAATAAAATATTCACGATACAGGAACTCGTATCAATGATAGGCAAGGATAGCGAATATCCGAAATTCATCGCCGAGGGCAAGAGGCGCATGGCCGCTCGAGGACAGACGGAGCCGCCCCAACAGGGCGCTGCGGCGCGTCAGCCGGCGGTTGCGCCGCAGGCCGACGCTTCGCCCCTTTCCAACGCCGCGGCCTCCGGCTACAGCGTGACGATCTACGGCCGCGGTTTCGGCCACGGCGTCGGTATGCCGCAGTGGACGGCCAAGGCGCTCGCCGAGAACGGCTGGAGCTACAAACAGATACTCGACTACTATTTTCCCGGCACATCGCTTGAAAAAGACTGCTACTGAGATGAGCGAAAAAACGCCGGACCTTTCCAAGACCGCGGCCTACGACTATTTTCTGCCGAAGGAGCTTATAGCCCAGGACCCGGCCGAGCCGCGCGATTCTTCGCGCCTGCTCGTCCTCCGCAGGGCGACGGGCGAGAGCGAAGATACGATTTTTCATAACATCGTAAATTACTTACGCGAGGGAGACCTGCTCGTGATGAACGACACTAGGGTGCTGCCGGCGCGAGTCGAAGGCAGAAAAATAAACGAAAGCGGAGAAGGGGCTAAGGTAGAAATTTTTTTCCTTAACCCGGGCGCGCGGCATAATGAGTGGACGGCACTTGTACGTCCCGGCAGGAAGCTGTCCGAAGGCACAAAGGTCGCGCTCTCTGACGATTTTCGCGTAGCGGTGGGCGCGCGCCTCGAAGACGGACTGCGCACGATAATCTTTGGTGAAAGCGACGAGCCTTTAGCGCTGATTCATAAATTCGGCCGGACACCCCTGCCTCATTACATAACTGAGACTCACGCCGACCCAGAGCGCTACCAGACGGTCTACGCCAAGCGCGAAAAAGAAAATTCGGTAGCCGCGCCGACTGCCGGACTGCACTTCACGCCGGAGCTGCTGAAAAAACTCGAAGAGAGGGGCGTGCCGCATAAATTCGTGACGCTGCAGGTGGGGCTCGGCACATTCCGTCCGGTCAAAGCTGAGAACATTGCCGAGCATATAATGCATACGGAATTCTGCGAAGTCCCCGGAGATACGGCCGACGCGATAAAGGAGACTAAAGAGCGCGGCGGCCGCGTCGTCGCCGTAGGGACCACCGTCGTGCGCACGCTCGAGGCGTTCGCTCAGCGCTTCGGCGAAGTCCGCGGCGGCGCGCTGTCGACGAAGCTCTTTATCAATCCCGGCTACAGCTTCAAGGCGATAGACGCGCTTATAACGAACTTTCACCTTCCGATGAGTACGCTGCTGATGCTCGTATCGGCGTTCGGAGGCTACGAAACGACGATGCGCGCCTACCGCGAAGCGGTGGAGAAGCGCTACAGATTTTTCTCCTTCGGAGATTCCATGTTTATCGAGTAACGGCTGAGATAATAGTCTTATAAATAAGATAATATCATATTTATGCACAAAAAAGGCGGATTTCTCCGATAGTCCCGCCTTTTTTGTCAACCTAACTCAATCGCTGAGCCAGCGGCCTATATTCGCGAGGAAAAGCCTGTAAAGATGAGCAGCTACGGGCCCGGGCTTCCCGTTTCCTATCGTAGTGTCGCCTACGCGCACGACTGAAAGCACCTCGTTCACAGTTCCTGTGATGAAGGCCTCGTCCGCTCCGGCAAGCTCTTCGACCTTCGGACAGCGCTCTTCGATAACGAAGCCGTTTTCGCGCGCGAGAGTCAACACCACCTTCCGCGTAACTCCGTCGAGCACGCGTCCGACCGGCGCCGTAATTATCTTTCCTCCCCTGCAGAGGAAGAAATTATTCGTCATGGCCTCAGTGATCTCTCCGTCGGGCATATAGAGGGTTTCGTGATTGAGCCTATCCGCGCTTGATAGCGGGATGAGCGCGAAAAGATAATTAGTGCTCTTACATAGCGGGTAAGGGCGCTCCATTCTGTTCGGCACGAGCACGGCGCCGCGCCTGTGCTCCTCCTCGGACGTCTTCGTGATAGCTCCGAAAATAACGAAAAAACGCGGCTCGGGGAACCTTCCCTTGTCGTTCACGTCGCCGCCTGTGATGAAGGGGCGGACGAGCCCTTCGTCGGGACAACCCTCCATCTTTACGCCGGCGCTGAAAATTTCCGGCAGCAGCGGCAGAACCTTCTCGGCCGCGATGCCGGCGCGCTTCGCGCTCTCGGCGAGACGCGCGAGATGCAGATCGGCGGCGAAAAGTTTTCTGTCGTAAAAGCGCACGGCCTCGAAGACCGCGACGCCGCGCTGCACCGCCATATCGGTAACGGGCAACCTGCATTTGGAAAGCTGGGCGAACTTTCCGCCAAGATAACAGATAGACAAATCAGTCACTCCCTTCTCAATGTGTGCAAAACAGCGGTGTCCCACCGGGCGATAACATTCGTTATTATACCTTATATCCGCAGCATGCCGCATTTGTTTAGCGTGAATTTATCGCCTATATAAACGGTTTACCTTTTGAAACACCTTGAATACGCGGCGGCAAAATTTCACGCCATAGTGGCTCTTTTCTCATAATACAGCCAAAGAGAAAAGGGTTTTCGGCAAAATCCGAAAACCCTTGTTATTTTTGGTCGGGATGAGAGGATTCGAACCTCCGACCACCTGCACCCCATGCAGGTACGCTAGCCAGGCTGCGCTACATCCCGTTCGCATGCGTAATATTACCGCGTCCCGGCGCTTTGGTCAAGTGAAAATTTATTTCCGCCGTAGCGGCGGCGCGTTTGACGCCTCTTAAGCGGCGCTTCGGCAAAAATAAATTTTTTACGCTGAACAGCCGATGAAAGATTTGTTATAATCATCGTGAAGGGTGCGGCTGACGCGGCCTTGTACTTGCGCACGAAGAGAGTTGATCGATTTGCTGAATGAAAGCAGAGGGTGCATCATTATCACAGGAATGTCGGGGGCTGGAAAATCCTCGGCGCTCAACGTGCTCGAAGACCAGGGCTTTTACGCGATAGACAATCTGCCGCCGGCGCTCCTTCCCCAGCTCTTCGACATGCTTGAGAGCCACAGCTCCGCTGCGGACAAGGGCGTAGCGGCGGTCGTCGACGTCAGGAGCGAGGCGCTGCTCAACGACCTTTCTCAGGTAGTCGTCAAGCTGCACGAGAACGGAATCAAAACGAAGATCATCTTCATAGACTGCTCCGACGGCGACCTCGTCAGGCGCTATGAGACGACGCGCCGCAGGCATCCGCTCGCCGAGGGACTCACTATTCTCCAGGGAATCGAAAGTGAACGCGTGCGCCTGCAAAATATTATAAAAAATGCAGATATTGTCATAGACACAACAGGGCTAAAACTGCCCGATTTCAAAAAGAGGCTTCTTGAGGCGACGGGAATGTCGGCCGAACAGCCGTCGATCATAATAAGCTCCTTCGGCTTTAAATTCGGAGCTCCGCAGGACGCAGATTTCATCATAGATGCGCGCTTTCTACCCAATCCCAACTACGTCGACGAGCTTCATTCTCTCTCTGGGAGGGACAAGCCCGTGATAAATTACCTGCAATCTTTCCCTGTGTTCGACGAATTCCTTTCACGCGCAAATTCGCTTTTCGAATACGTCTCTTCCGTCTACGGAGATACGGGTAAGAAGCAGTTGCACATATGCGTCGGCTGCACCGGCGGGCGCCATCGTTCGGTCGCCGTCGCGGAGATGCTCGGCGCCTGCCTTAGGTCGGCGGGAAGGCGCGTCCGCGTGCAACACAGGGACATCGATAAGGGAAGCTTGAGATGACGACGCTATCGTTCATATCGGCCTTTCTGGCGGCGTTTGCGCTCGGCGGCGCCTGCGCTTATTTCGCGTCGCGACGACGCGTCAAATTCATCAGGAAGCCGCCGGCGCCGCGCCATATCATGTCCAACGCGCTGGAATACAGGCTTTCGATGGGGCCTCGCGTCGTCGCGATAGGCGGAGGCACGGGGCTTTCGACTCTTCTGTCAGGCTTGAAAGGCTTTACGAGAAACATCACCGCCGTCGTCGCGGTAACGGACGAGGGGGGCAGTTCCGGCCGCCTCAGGCAGGAATGGGGCGTGCTTCCTCCCGGCGACATCCGCAACTGTATCGTCGCGCTCGCAGAAAACGGCAGCGCGCTGACCAGCCTGCTGAATTACAGATTTGACAGGGGAGAGCTCAAAGGGCACAGCCTCGGCAATATCATCATCCTTGCCGCGACGGAGCTGATGGGCGACTTCCAGCGCGCGGTGCTCGAACTGAACAAGCTGCTCGCGATAAGGGGACAGGTGCTGCCGGTGACGACGGAGAACGTAGTGCTCAAAGGAAGAACCGCGGACGGAAATATCGTGACCGGAGAGCTTCAAGTCTCAGACAACGGCAGCAGGCTGACGGAGTTGTGGATCGAGCCGTCTGACGCCGAACCCGTCGATCCCGTGATAGCCGCCTTCGGCGACGCCGACGTGATAGTCCTGGGCCCCGGGAGCCATTTTACGAGCGTTATGCCGAACCTTCTGCTTCCCGGCGTCGCAAAGCTGCTCAAGGAGGCGACGGCGCCTATAGTCTATATCGCGAATTTGATGACACAGCCGAAGGAGACCGAAGGGATGAATATCCTCTCGCACATAGACTGGATAGCCGGAGTGCTCGGCCGCGTGCCGGATTACGTGCTGGCAAACGAGTCGGCTGTACCGGCGGAATTCATCTCGCGCTACGGGAAGATAGGCGCGGAACCGCTCTACCTTTCGGCGAAGGAAGAAAATTATCTCGAATCTCTCGGTTCGAAGGTGATATACGGGGATTACTGCGAGATAAGGAACGGAAAATATCTGAGGCACAACGCGCAGAATCTTTCTGAGACGATAATGGAGATATCGCGCACAAGGCAGAAAGGCCTGGAGTAAAAAGGTTTGAAGGGCGTAGGCGCTATCTGGGACGAATGGGCGCAACAGCCTCCGGCCTCTCCGAGAGACGAAGCGGCCGGAATACTTGACGGCATACCCTCGGAAGAGAGAGCCGGAGAGACTTTTTTCACGACACCGCGCCTATTCGCGGTCAGGCGGCTCATGCGCCTTTGGGGCGAATGCGGCTGGGACGGCGCGGAGGAGCCGGGACTTTGCGTCATCCCCACGCGGCAAAAGGGCGGGGTGACTTTTTCGGCCGATGAAGCGGCGATGGAAAAGGTGCGGGCGGTGACGGCGCCGACCGCACGGCGCACGAGGAACTGGGGATGGGTGCGCGGCCTCTTCGGCGGCTGCGGCGCCCTCTATATCCCCAAGGCTGGCTACTATCTAGTGATGCGCGTCCCCGAAGGAAAAGGCTCGGCGGAAAGGATTCAGGCGATAATGCGCTCCTGCGGCTTCGACCTCGGAATCAGGAAGAGGGGAGAAAGCCGGGAAGTGACGTTGCGCGACCAGCAGCAGATCGTCACCTTCCTCTCGCGCATAGGCCTTGTAAAGACCGCGCTGGAGCTTGAGGAGACCTCGATATACCGTTCGATGAGGAATCACGCGAACAAGCTCGTCAACTGCGACGCGGCGAACATCAACAAAAGCGTCGGCGCGGCGCGCGGGCAGATGAAGCTTATAGAAAAGATGGAGGAGCTTGGTATGCTCGACGACCTGCCGGAGCCTCTCTTAGAGCTCGTAAAGGCGAGAAAAAGGAATCCGAGCGTAACTTTAAAAGAACTTGGGCAAACTTTACCGAGACCAATCAGTAAAAGTACGGTAGAATATAGATGGCGGAAATTAGAGACTATGCTTGGCAAGCAGTTAAAGGAGGATGATGCCAATGTACTTGGGAAAGGCTGACGTTAACACCTATGACAAAGGCGCCGGAAGGGAATTTCTCGTCTCCAACGGGCGCGGGGGCTACGGCTTTTCAACAGTCATAGGTGCTAACACAAGAAGGGAACACGGACTTCTTGTCGTAAGGCCGGAAAACGAAAGACAGCACTCAGTTCTGGTAAGCAAAATCGAAGAAACAGTTTTTGACAGCAACAAAAAATATCAGTTATCGACAAACCGCTACAGAGATCTGGTCTACCCGGACGGCTACAGATACCTGCAGGAATATCAGGGAAACCCGTTCCCGACCATGCTATTTGTAATTCACAGTATCCTCCTGAAAAAATCGATTTTTATGCCTCACGGAAAAGAATGCACGATAGTCAAGTATGAGCTGCTGGCAGCGCCGGGAAAAATCCGCCTCGACCTGCGTCCGCTCTTTGCCCACAGGAAAAACAGCGAGGTGTGCCTCGACTCCGGCAAAAACGTCTTCTCCGTCTCGTCCGACGACGCGCACGGCATCTGCGTGACGGGAAGGGGACATTCGAGCTGCTGCGCGGCTACGGCCG
This sequence comes from Synergistes jonesii, assembly GCF_000712295.1. Classification (NCBI taxonomy): domain Bacteria; kingdom Thermotogati; phylum Synergistota; class Synergistia; order Synergistales; family Synergistaceae; genus Synergistes; species Synergistes jonesii. Next base: position 103,328 of record NZ_JMKI01000026.1, read on the forward strand.
GAACGTGGGCGCTCAAACCACTCTGGTTCGAAAACCTTATCTACGAGCAGGACGACAACAGCGACGGGGCCTGCGTGGATCATCTATGGTCGCCGGGACTCATCTCCAACGAGATGTCCGAGGGCGATTCTGTTTACATGATCCTTTCCGAGAAGGCAGAGAAATTTACGCTTAAAGAGCTCGGTGAGATCGAAAGCGAAGCGGCGCAGAGATTTGAAGATATACTCGAACAGGCCAACATCCCGGCTTTCAGCAGCGCCGAACAGGACATGGTGGCGTCCTCCTATCACCTCGTCGACGACAGGCCGGAGAGCATAGCGCCGATCTACACGGGCTATCCGTCGGTCGACACGAAAGCCTCCGATACCTTCATCGCGCTGCCGGGGCTGCTTCTTGCGACAGGCAGGGAAAAGACGGCGGCGAAGACTCTCAAATACTGGAGCGGCGTGGCGGAGTCGTGCGGCTGGGCGATGCCCGAAAAGCTCTCCGACGACGGCGAGCCGGAATTCGGCTGCATCGACTGCGGGCTATGGTTCGTCTACGCGGTCGACAAATATCTTTCGCACCACGCGGAAGCGGATCCCGACGACAGGAAAAGGCTCACGAAGGCGCTTTTCGCCGTGACGGACAAATATATTTTGGGAATCGAAGGGCTCGACGTCAAATGCGCCGACAATATGCTCCTTCAGATGCTCGGCGCAGATCCGGCGCGCTACTGGATGAGCGCGGTGGCGGGCGAAGAAGTCGTAGTCCCGCGCTGCGGCTACCTCGTCGAAGTCAACGCGCTCTGGTACAACGCTCTGAAGTGCGCCGAAAAATATGCGCAGGCCAGTGGGAACGCGGAGTCGGCGGAGAGGTATAAAAATGCGGCGGAGAAGTGCGGAAAGTCCTTCTGCGATACCTTCTGGAGCTGCGATATGAACGGCCTGTACGATTACGTAGACCCTGAGACCTTCAAAGGCGACGGCGCGATAAGGCCGAACCAGATATTAGCCGCTTCGCTGCCCTTCAGCCCTCTTTCTCCCGAAGCCGCACAGAGCGTCGTGCGCCTCTGCTGGAACACGCTCTACACGACCTACGGACTGCGCACGCTCGACCCGCGCCATGATAAATTCAAGGGGCGCTCGGAGGGGCGTCTCGACCAGCGGCTGAAGGCGCGCTTCCGCGGAATGGCGTGGCCGTGGCTCTTAGGAGAGTTCATCACCGCCTATTTGAAATATAACCCGACGCGCAAGGATCTTGGCTGGGTGTTTATGCGCCCCTTCAATTCGCATCTGCGCCACGGATGTCTCTGCGGCGTCGCGCAGCTCTTCGACGGCATAATGCCCTACAGGCCGCACGGAGACGTGCTTTCCGCCTGTGCGCTCGGCGAACTGCTGCGCGTGCTTCATGAAAATCTCGAGCCGGACGAATAAAACAAATTGGCGCGAATTTATGTCAAATGCAAAAATATATTTGACATAAACGCGGATAGGTAGCAAAATCTATAAAAGAGGGATAAATTAGACGTTTATCCCTCTTTTCACAAAGCATATCGTAAATATTTCAAGGAGGCACTTTTATCATGGCTAAGTACAAAGTTGCAATCAACGGTTTTGGCCGCATCGGCCGTCTCTCTCTCCGCGCGTTCTTCACAAACGGGAAGAAAAATGATTTCGAAATCGTCGCCATCAACGACCTGACGCCGCCTTCGACGCTTGCATACCTTCTCAAGTACGATTCGGTCTTCCGCCGCTTCCCGGGCACGGTAGAAGTCGACGGAGACTACCTTGTTATAAACGGAAGCCGCATCAGGTCGCTCGCAGAGCCGGATCCGGCGAAGCTTCCGTGGAAAGAGCTGGGGGTCGACGTCGTGATCGAATCGACGGGGCGTTATACGGACGCGAACCTTGCGAAGGCCCACATCGAAGCCGGCGCAAAAAAAGTCATCATCTCCGCTCCGGCGAAGAATCACGACGTGACGATCGTCATGGGCGTCAATGAGGGCACCTACGATCCAGCGAAACACAGCATCATCTCCAACGCCTCCTGCACGACAAACTGCCTTGCTCCGGTCTGCAAGGTCCTTCAGGACAAGTTCGGCATCAAAGAGGGGCTTATGAACACGATCCACGCTTACACGAACGACCAGAAGACGCTCGACTTCCCGCATAAAAACCTTTCGCGCGGCAGAGCGGCGGCGCTTTCGATCATTCCGACGTCGACCGGCGCGGCGAAGGCGATCTCCGAAGTAATGCCGGAGCTCAAAGGCAAGCTCAACGGCTTCGCGCTCCGCGTCCCGACGCCCGACGTCTCGATCGTAGACCTCACGGCGGTGCTCGAAAAACCGGCAACGGCCGACGAAGTCAACGCCGCTATGAAGGAAGCCGCCGAGGGGCCGCTGAAGGGCATCCTCGAATATGAACCCGAAGACCTAGTTTCGATGGATTTCGTAGGCGACACCAATTCGTCGATATTCGCGCCGAAGCACACGCTCGCGATCGGCGAGAACATGATCAAGATACTTTCGTGGTACGACAACGAGTTCGCATACAGCAACAGGGTCATCGACTTGGCGGACTACATCTGCAAAAAAGGGCTGTAAGAAATGCGCTTGAAGACATTTTCCCGGCAGGACGTCGCCGGGAAGAAGGTCCTGGTAAGAGTGGACTTCAACGTACCGCTCGCAGACGGCCGCGTCAGCGACGATACGCGCATAAGGGCGCATTTGGCGACGCTCAACGAGCTGCGCGAGGCCGACGCGAAGATAGCGCTCGTTTCGCACCTCGGCAGGCCGAAGGGCGCCGTCAACATGAAATATTCGCTCGCACCCGTCGCGGAAGAGCTAGCAAAGCTGACAGGGTGGAAGGTTCGTTTCGTGCCCGACTGCATCGGCGCAAAGGTGGACGAAGCCGTAGCGTCGTGGAAGGATGGGGAAGTCCTGCTCCTTGAAAACGTGCGCTTCTATCCAGGCGAAGAAAAAAACGACGCCGATTTCGCGAAAAAGCTGACAAGAAACTTCGACGCTTTCGTGATGGACGCCTTCAGTGCGGCGCACAGAGCTCACGCCTCGACGAGAGCCGCCGCGGAACTGTTGCCCTCCTTCTCAGGCAGGCTCATTGAGCGCGAAATCAAAATGCTCTCGGCCGCGCGCGACAATCCGAAAAAGCCGTTTGTGCTGATACTCGGCGGCGCGAAGGTTTCCGACAAAATAGCGGTCGTCGAGAACATGCTGAAGAAGGTCGATACGATTCTTATCGGCGGTGGTATGGCCTTCACCTTCCTCAAAGCGCAGGGCAAAGAAGTGGGGAAGTCTCTCTGCGAAAGCGAAAAGCTCGGCTTTGCTTCCGAAATGCTCGCTAAGGCGGCTGAGCTCGGCGTTAAGATACTCCTTCCCGTCGATGCCGTAGTGGCTTCGGAGTTCAAAGCCGATTCTCCGGCGTCGGTCGTTTCTACCGACGCTATCCCGACGGATCGGATGGGGCTTGATATAGGTCCCAAGAGCGCCGAGCTCTTCGCAAAGGAGATAGCGTCGGCGAAGACCGTGCTCTGGAACGGGCCGATGGGCGTCTTTGAGATGCCCGCGTTCTCTAAGGGCACCGAAGCCGTCGCCGGCGCTCTGGCGGAGGCGACTTCGAAGGGCGCCCTCACCGTTGTCGGCGGCGGCGATTCGGCGGCGGCCGTCGCTCAGTTCAAGATGGGCGACAAGGTCTCCCACGTTTCCACCGGAGGCGGCGCGAGCTTAGAGTTCTTCGAAGGCAAGAGCCTCCCGGGAATAGAACCTTACGTCATCGGCTGACAAGATCGAGCGTTGCGTTAAAAGGGCGGGCTTGTCCGCCCCTTTATTATATTTTCAGTAATGTCATATAATATAGATAGCGTTATATCATCTCGCTGCAAGTCGTATATTTTTGATAATATTACAAAGGAGAGTCGATAAAATGCGCAGAAAATTTATCGCCGGAAACTGGAAGATGCACAACGGGCCGGCCGCGACGAAAGAATTCTTCGGTAAATTCGCCGCCGAGCTGAAGGGCTCACCGGAAGTCGAAAAGGCGATCGCGGAAGGGCGCGAAGAGGTAGCCTTCTTCGTCCCGGCGGTATCCCTGCTTACAGCCGTCGGCGAAAGCAAGGATACACCTCTGATAATAGGGGCGGAGAACTGCCACTGGGAGCCCAAAGGCGCGTTTACCGGAGAAACTTCGGTGCCGATGATCGCCGAAATAGGCGCCACGCATACGCTCGTCGGACACAGCGAGAGGCGCCACATATTCCGCGAGACCGACGAAGAGCTCAACAAGAAGATGCACGCGGCACTCGAAGGCGGCCTCAGCGCTGTGCTCTGCGTAGGAGAAACTCTCGAAGAGCGCGAAGCCAACAAGGCCTTCGAGGTGATTAGGACGCAGTTCGTCGAAGGACTGAAGGGCGTCGACGCTGGGACGGTCGCCGAAAAAGTTATAATCGCCTATGAACCGGTGTGGGCGATCGGCACAGGCAAGACGGCAAGCGCCGGCGACGCCGAAGAAGTCTGCAGATATATACGTAGGCTCGCCGACGAGAGCTTTGGCTCCGAGGCCGCCGAGATGCTGATAATATTGTACGGCGGCAGCGTGAAGCCGGAGAACACGAAGGGCATCATGTCGCAGCCGGACGTAGACGGCGTGCTTGTAGGCGGCGCGTCGCTCAAGCCGGAAGTATTCATCGAGATAGTCAGGAACGCGTTGTAGTCCCGCAGACGAAGCCAAATGTGCCGCGCTCCTATTTCAGATTAATTATAATTAAAAGCGGATAAGTAAAACCTATGCGGCTCCTGCCGCCCGTCGCGCAGGGGCCGTTATTTGTTTATCAGCCATGTAATGGTAAAATAGCATGGTTGAAGTTCAAAATCCCAGATATGGGAAATATTCACACTATGAACGGGGGACTTCTTGTGGGAGAAAGAAAGCGTGAATCGCTGGGAAGCAGAATAGGGTTTATATTCCTCTCGGCAGGCTGCGCTATAGGGCTGGGGAACGTGTGGCGTTTCCCCTTTATCACAGGGCAGTACGGCGGCGCGGCGTTCGTGCTGATGTATATTCTTTTCCTGCTTCTGCTGGCGATGCCGATAATGGTGATGGAGTTCGCGGTAGGGCGCGCCTCTCAGAAGAGCATAGTAAAGTCCTTCACGGCTCTTTGTCCTCAGCACGGAGTATGGTCGCTGTGGGGCTACGTGGCGTGGGCGGGCAACTACGTTTTGATGATGTTTTATACGGTCGTTACCGGATGGATGCTCGCCTATACGTGGTATTCGGCTTCTGGACGCATGACGGGGCTTTCACCCGACGAAGTCGGCGGAGCGTTCGGCGCGCTGCTATCCTCTCCCGGCGCTCTGGCTTTCTGGCTCGCGCTCGCGGTATTGATAGGCGCCGCCGTATGTTTCTCGGGGCTGCGCGGCGGCGTCGAGCGCGTGACGAAGGTCATGATGTGCGGGTTGCTTGCGATAATGTTCGCGCTGGTACTGCGCTCTGTAACGCTGCCCGGAGCCGCTAAAGGGCTGGAGTTCTACCTGAAGCCCGATTTCGGGCATCTCGTCGAGCACGGCATATGGACAAGCGTCTACGCGGCGATGGGACAAGCCTTCTTCACGCTGAGCATCGGCATCGGGAGCATGGCGATCTTCGGCAGCTACATCGGGCGCGACCGCTCGCTGGTGGGCGAGTCGATGATAGTCACGGCGCTGGACACGGCAGTGGCGATCACCGCGGGGCTCATCATATTCCCGGCATGCTTTGCCTACGGCATCAACCCAGGCGCTGGGCCGGGCCTGATATTCGTGACACTGCCGAATATGTTCAATCATCTGCCGCAGGGACGCTTCTGGAGCGCGCTCTTCTTCCTATTCATGAGCTTCGCCGCGCTTTCGACCGTCATAGCGGTCTTTGAAAATATCTTAGCAGGCTATATGGACAACTTCGGCTGGGAGCGGGGCAAGGCCGCAGTCGTCACGGGGATATCCGTCTTCCTGCTCGCGCTGCCGTGCGCCTTCGGCTTCAACATCTGGTCAGGCTTCCAGCCCTTCGGCGAAGGCTCGATGGTGCTCGACCTCGAAGACTTCATCGTCAGCAACAATCTGCTGCCGATAGGGGCTCTCATCTATCTGCTTTTCTGCGTAACGCGCTACGGCTGGGGCTGGGAGAAATTCATAGAGGAAGCGGACATGGGCGCCGGCCTGAAGGTCCCGTCGTTTCTGCGCTTTTACCTGACCTACATTGCGCCCTTTATAGTTCTGATAATCTTAGCGACAGGCTACTGGGAGAAGTTTATCAAATAACGTTATTAAAGACAGGCTTGCTGACGTCTCTGAATAGATAAGCGAAAAATAACGGCCTCTGTGCTGTAAAATAACAGAGGCCGTTATTTTTTTGTATGGAGATGGCTTTTGTAAAAGACGTAAAAATCCAACCACAGACTTGCTTTTTTGCTTATTTACCATGGCCTTACAGTCTATACTCGATACGCATTTTGAGCTTATTTTGAGCTTAAGGTATGGACTGTAAGGCCATGGTATTGAAAGCTAAAAATATATTCCCATGGTCGCTGTCTTTTACTCTTTTTTTGTAATGTTGTATAACATATAGGAATGTTATAGGAAGCTCGATAAATTCCTAAAAACCGCCAATATCGGCATGCTGATTTTTGTCAGCAGATTTTACATAACATAAGATAAATTATAGGACATTATATTAAATCTGCCGCAGCCACTTCCCCGGCTGGATTTATAGCTGAAAAGCTAAAGTGCGGCGCGGTGCACGTTACTATTTCGCGAAGCGCTTATAGACTGCCTCGTGATACGGCGTCGGCACGCCGGTCTGGCGTCCGAACTCCACCATCCTCCCGATGATGTGCCTGAGCTCCGTCTTATCCGCCGGTTTGCCGCTCGTCAGGTCTCTGTACAGCGAATTTATCGTTTCCGGCGCGAGCTTTGAAAATCCCTCTACAAACTTATCGACGTATTCTACCGGCATTTCGGAGCCTTTGGCCCTAGCGACCGTCACGATCTCTTCCGCGACTGAACGCAGGACTTTTTTGTAGCCTTCGTGTCCGCGCACTTCGCCGACGTTGCCGCCGTAATAGCATAGAACGACGCTGTTGCCGCACATCGAGAGATATTTTTTCCAGCTGTCGAGCGCGATGTCATCGGATATCTGCGTATCTATGCCGGCGCCGTCGAGCGCCGAGGCCAGCTCGCCGAGCTTTTCCGGCCTGCTTCCGTCGCTCATGCCGAAGATTATCTTGCACTTCCCGTAGTTCTGCACAACGTGCCCCGGTTCTTCGATATGGCTGAAAACCCAGATGATTCCGTCCGCAAGTATACAGCTCGGCAGAATGGGGCGCATGAACCCGGATATCTCGACTCCGTTCAACAGAGGCACGACAATCGTGTCGCTTTCGATCATCGGAGCTATGCCGCGGCACATCGCTTCAAGGGCGTAGCCTTTGCAGCAGACAAATACCGCGTCCATCGCTCCAAGCTCTTCCGCATTATCAGAAGCGGCTTTAGGACGCGCGATAAAACTGCCCAGCGTTATCGAATCCACCTTCAGGCCGCCATTGCGTATCGCTTTAAGGTTTTCCCCGCGGACATAAAAGTAGGCGTCCGCGCCGCTCTTTGCGAGGGCTCCGCCGAGTATCCCGCCTATTCCTCCTATGCCTGCTACAGCTATCTTCATTTATCTTCCGCCTCCGGCGATAGAATTATCTGACGTCAGAGCGGCTGATGGTGCGGCGGCGCGGCTCCTTCGGCAGATTCAGCTTCCTACAGCATAATTTTATATGCGCGCCCGGCGTTTGTAACGCTCGCGCGGGCGCGGAAGATACAAAAACGGCCAGGCGCTTTGAAGCGGCACCGGGCCGTGCAAGCCTTAGAGGTTTTTTACTTTTTGACTATATACCCCATCTTTTCGGGTATCACGCCGCGCACCCCGCCGAGCGGCGCTTCGCTGTCGCCCCTGTATCTGGGAATCAAATGCATATGCGCGTGCATCACGGACTGCCCGGCGCAGCTGTTGCAGTTGACGCCGAAGTTGTAGCCGTCGGGACTGTATTTTTCTTCGATCAGTTTCTTTCCCTTGTGGAGTAGCTCGAGCATCGCCGCTTCCTCTTCCGGCTTCAGATCGAAATAGTTCTGCACGTGCCTTTTCGGGATTATCAGCATATGCCCCTCGTTCACCGGCATAGCGTCGAATACCGCGTACGCCAGATCGTTTTCAAGCGCGTAGTCGTCAAGCCTGCAGAATATACATTCCATCCGTCATTCGTCCTTATCTTTGAATTTTTCCGTAGGCGCGTCTCCCCAGAGAGAGTCCAGTCTGTAAAAGTCGCGTCCTTCGCGGCTCAATATATTTACAATGAGATCCCCGGCGTCTATAAGAGTCCATCTTGTGCTCGTCTCTCCTTCGACGCGGTAGCCGATTCCCATTTCGTCGAGCGCGTCCTTCGTGGTATCCTTCAGCGTTTTCGCGTTGAGTTCGGAGCGCGCGACCGCGACGATAAAGACGTCGGCAAATCCAGATACCTCGCTTAGGTCGTGCGCGCTGACTTCGACGGCGTGCTTGTCAAGGAGCGCATTTATCAGTTTCGTGTAAGGCGCGCAGAAATTTTTTTCCTCTTCCGACATTGCGTTTATCACTCTCCGTTCTCACTATTGATTGCCGTTCGTTATGCTTAACATATTATCGAGCAGTCTTACCAGTCTTTCGTAGTCGTGCCCCGCTATTATCGACGCGTAAAAGGCCTGCTTGCTCGGACGCACGAGGTTTTTCGGGATATCGAGCAGTTCGCCGAGTTTTTTGGCGCTCGTCTTGACTCCCTCGCCCGCGTTCGTCGGATACACGACGCAGGAATAGCGGTAGTCGAAATGCTTGGCGTTGCCGGAGTGCACTACGTCTACGCCGAGCTGCTGAAGGCGAGTCGCGACTTCGGAGCCGACGCCGGACTTCCCCACTCCGTTGAGCACCGCCACGGCCTCGGGCATCGACTTTACAAGGCTTATTATATCCTCTCTCTCCGGCTTCCTGTCGGCCCTCTTTTTTGACGGCGAAGAATCTCCTGATGCTCCTACCGCGCTTTCGGCGCCGTCGGAGGATATATCGTCTCCGGCCGTCGAGAAATCTACCTGCCTTGCGTTCCTGCCGTTGCCTTCGGTCACGTCGCCCGAGACAAGCGCGTCTATCGAGGCGTTGAGAAAGGCCTTGGCCGCGTCCAAGTCGCCCTTCCAGTAGCTCAGATTATCGATCATGACAGGCTCCCCCGGAAGCACCGAGAAGAACATCCTTTCGCGGCCGAGCTCGTTCTGGATAAAGCCGGCGAGCTGGACGGCCAGAGTCGGCGACATGTCGGATCTGAAGATCTTCATCGCCTGAGAGGCGAGCTCAGGAAATTTTATTATCACGCGCGGATCGTAGGCCTTTTTGATGACGGCCTTGATGAACTGCTGCTGGCGCTGTATGCGTCCGATATCCCCGAGCGCGTCCTTCCGGAAGCGGACGTAGTTCAACGCCGCCCTCCCGTCGAGCAGCTGCTTGCCCGGCTGGAAGTTTATGTCGAGCTTGCCGGCCCTGTCCACGTAGCGCATCCTCTTCTGAATGTCGATCTCCACGCCGCCGAGCATGTCCACAAATTCGGGGAAGCTGTCGTAGTCTACTACGACGTAGTAAAGAATCGGCTCTTCCAGATATTTTTCCACCGTCGCCTTCATCAGGTCCGGGCCGCCGTACGCGAACGCATGGTTCAGCTTCTGCGTGCCGTGATGTGGAATCTGCACTCTTGTGTCGCGCGGCAGCGATATCACGCGCAGGTCTTTGTCGTCTATGTCTATCGCTATGAACAAAATGGTGTCTGAGCGCCTCGAGCCTTCGACGTTATCCTCCCCCATCAGCAATATGTTGAATTTTCCCTGCTGCTTGAAAAGCTCAGAGTAGCTTAAGTCTTCCTTTTTCTTCGTTTCGTTTTCGAAAGCGGTCATTATATCGTCCTTTGTGGAGTGCCACGCGAAATAGATTCTCGCGGCGGCTCCCCCGCCTAACGCAAGAAGGCCGCAGAGGACGATTAAAAACAAGCTCATAGGTTTTTTCACCAAAGACTCCCCCGTCTAATTTATATAGAGAGATTTTTTTCTGATAAAGCGCTCGACCGCGGTAGGCACCATGAATTTGATGCTCCTGCCGGTCTTTATGCGTTCGCGCAGCTCGGTGCTGGAGATCGCGAGAAGCGGAATCTCCAGCGGTATTATCCTCTCGCGGAGATCCTGCGGCAGCTCTTCCATCCTTTTGTGCGTGTAGCCGTAGCGGCTGACGGCTACAAAGCGGCAGAGCTGCATTATTTCCTCGGGATTTTTCCATGAGACTATGTCGAGCACCGCGTCGAGCCCCGTTATAAAATAGAAGAGCACGCCCTCGTACTCCGGCATCGCGCGCAGCGTGCGGAGCGTATCGATGGTGTAGCTCTTTCCCGCGCGGTCGATCTCCACTCGTGATACGCTGAAGTATGGGCAGTTTACAGTGGCGAGTTCGGCCATTATATAGCGGTCTTCTGCCGACGTTACATGCTGCTTTCCTTTGTGTGGAGGCTGTCCGGTAGGAACGAATATCACCTCGGAAAGCCCCAGCGCCGCATGGGCCTCGTCGGCGGCGAGGAGGTGACCGTTATGTATCGGATCAAAGGTGCCCCCCATGATTCCTATTTTGCGTCTTTCTGCCATCACACTACGCTCCACTTTATCTTGTATCTTCCGGGCGCGGCCTTTCAGGCGTCAAGCCTGCTCGCCGTCTGCGAATCTCCGTCGGAAGGCCCGATATCCCCTTCGCCGTTCGCATATCCTGTATCTTCTTCGTCATCCTCCGGATAGTAGTCCGGGTAGAAATTGAATTCCTTGTATCCGATGCTCACGCTGTCGCCCGAAACCGCGCCTGCGGCCTCCAGCAGCTCTTCTACCTTGTACTTACGAAGCATGCGCGTAAAGCGCGCGAGGCTCTCCTCCTGTGTGAAGTCGCAGCGCTCGGCGAAGTTTTCCAGCTGCCTGTGCAGAATCCTGTAGCCGCCTCCGTGCATCGCTATGATCTGTATTTTTGCGCGCTTCCTGTTCGGCGTGGTTTGGGGCGCTTTTTCTTCTATTGCGAAGAGCCTCACGCCGCTGTGCGGGCGCGGGTTGCTCTTCACAAATTTTACTATCTCCTCCGCCGCGGCCGGTATGCCCTCTTCGGTCAGCGCGCTTGTGACGATCATCTTCGCTCCGGCTTTCGCGAGGTATCGGGAGAGCCTATCGAAGAGCTCTTCGGCGTTTTCTTCGCCGACCTCGTCAGACTTGTTCGCCGCCACTAAGAACGGACGCTTGTCAAGGGCGCCGTCGTATTTCCTCATTTCCTCGCGGATTATTTCAAAATCATTGATTATTTTATCATAATCGCCGCTTTCAAGGCTCAAAACGTGCACGAGCAGCCGCGTCCTTTCAACGTGGCGCAGGAATTCGAGCCCGAGCCCCCTGTTCTCGTGCGCGCCCTCGATAAGCCCCGGCAGATCCGCTATCACGATGTTTTCGTCGCCGGTGTCCAATACCCCGAGGTTAGGCGACAACGTCGTGAAGGGATAGTCCGCGATCTTCGGCTGAGCGTTTGAAATCGCAGCGAGGATGCTCGACTTGCCGGCGTTTGGAAGCCCTACGAGCCCGACGTCCGCTATAAGACGCAGCTCAAGGCGAAGCAGCATCTCCTCGCCCATCTCGCCCATCTCGCAGAAGCGCGGCGCTTTGCGCTTTGAGCTCGCGAAGTATCTGTTGCCGCGTCCGCCGCGTCCGCCGCGCGCCGCAACGAAGCGGTCGCGGGGCTCCACGAGATCCGCGCAGCCTTCGCCGGTTTCAGCGTCGTATATCAGAGTGCCGCAGGGCACGTAGACGACCTTGTCTTCGCCCGCCCGTCCGTTCTTCGCCGCCCCGCTGCCGTGCCCTCCGTTTTCGCCCTTTATATGGTGCATATATTCGAGGTCCGCGAGCGTCTGGAGGCTGTTCGTCGCTTCGAATATGACGCTTCCGCCGCGCCCGCCGTTCCCTCCGTCGGGGCCGCCGTACGGTTTGAAGCGCTCGCGCAGGAAGCTCATGCAACCGTTTCCGCCGCGCCCCGCTTTGACGGAAATACGCAGCGAATCAACAAATTTCATTTGTCCACCTCTTGACGCTGATCATCGAAAAAAAGGGGGCTCCTCAAGGGCCCCCGATAATTTCCCGCCGCCGGTTAGTAGTATGGATATCATATAACCAGCGTAACGTTATTTTTATTCTACCTCTGCCGGCGCCTCGACGAGAGGCTCGACGGTTATATATTTGCGGTCGGCCTTTGTCTGGAAGCGGACCCTGCCCGGTACGAGGGCGAATATCGTGAAATCGCGTCCGAGGCCCGTGTGCCGCCCCGGATGGAACTTCGTGCCGCGCTGACGAACGATGATCGTCCCGGCGTTTACGAACGAACCGTCTCCGCGTTTGACGCCGAGATATTTAGGCTGACTGTCGCGACCGTTTGTAGAACTGCCCTGACCTTTTTTATGCGCCATAATAAAATATCCTCCTGTGCAAAACTAAGCGTTGATCGCTTCGATCTGGACGAGCGTGTACTGCTGCCTGTGTCCGCGGAACTTGCGATAGTTTTTCTTTCTGCGGTATTTGAAGACGATGATCTTGTCCTCCTTGCCGCTTTCAAGAATCTTCGCCGTGACCTTGGCTCCTTCAACATAGGGCGTTCCGATTACCGCGCCGTCGTCTTTGCCGAGGAGAATGACCTTGTCAAACTCGACATTTGCGCCCTCTTCGGCGTGAATCTTTTCCACTCTGAACTTGTCGCCTTCGGCAACCCTGTATTGCTTTCCGCCCTGTTCGATTACTGCGTACATCTTGATTTTCCTCCTCCGCTGTATGCCAGGCAGCCAAAAGACATTTTAAGATTTTAAGGCCCGCACCAAGCGTATTCTAAAACTCGACCAGTATATGAAATAATCGTTGCGCTGTCAAGCTCGGACGATAATTCGTCTAAGCCCTTCTGCAACTTTTCAATAGATACGTTGCGCCGACAAAGCCGTATAAAAGAAATTCCTGAAATGAGGCAAAGATAATAATTGCGGACGAATGCAACGGTCTTCCGGCTCAACATGAAAATAGAAGATTCGTAACTGATTTCATTCGGCGGGAGATGATCGACCGGGTTTTCTGGCGACGCAGTGCAACCTCATCCTTTTCCTTTTTTCAAGTTTTTCCACCGAAAAGCCGGCTAAGCGGCACATCTCTTTTATCTCGTTCGGGGTGTACATTTTCACATCGCCATATCCCGCAAGATTAAGGAGCGGCATTTCTACACGGGCGATGAACCATTGTATCAATCTGTTATCTGAGGTGAATTCTCTCAATATCAACCGGCCCCCCGCCTTCAAACATCTGAAGGCGCCGTTGAAAAAAGCCTGCGGATTTGGATAGTGGTGCATACTTTGAGAGCAAATAATCACGTTGAAGCTGTTATCCGCGAAAGGGAGGTCTTCACAGTCGCCTATTACAAATTCAGCGTTCGGAAGATGCTTGGCCCGCGCCGCTTCAATCATCGTAGGAGTCAGATCGATGCCGGTATAAAGCCTGTCCGGATATTTTTCACTCAATAACGAAAGCATAGGCGCCGTGCCGCAGCCGGCGTCCAGCAGCGTTTGAAAATCCTCTTTCTCTATTTCTTCCAGGATATCGGGATAGTCGTGTCTGCACAGCTTATAAACGCCGGTGCTGTCGCTCTCGTATTTACTCGCCGCTCTCGTAAACTCCTTAATGGACAGCTCTTTGTACTGCCGACTCGTTTTTGCCATTTCGCTCTCCCCTGCCCGCAGAGGCGTTAATCTCTTTTTTGCACCAGGCCCTGCACGGCATTTTGCCTCCATAGAAATACATTCTTCTTCATCTCTATTAATTAAGTTAGCAATAACTAACTTGATTAGATTAGCATTGCCTCTCTTGTTTGTCAAATTTCATCTGAATTTTTATCTTCAGCTTTTGTCTTGCTGCGCCACTTCCGTGCGTCTGCGGCGCCGAGCGGTAGATGCTATAATAGTCGGCGGACATCTCTTAGAGCGGAGGTTTCTCAAATGGCGAAGCAGCAGCCGGAGGGCGTTTATCTTTACATAAATGACGGAGGAGAGCGTTTCATTACGATCGTAGACGCTTACGGCATCGCAAATATGCTGCCGTGGAAGCAGCGCGGAGAGACGGACAACATCATTGAAAAAAGCTGGAATTTGAGCGGAGACTTCATAAGGCTGAAAATTTCCGACTAAAAAACACGGCGTCCGCCTGCCTGAGCGGACGCCGCTTCGCTGCGCTTTTGAAATGACGCGTTTATTTCACGGATATCTTTTCCGCGCTTATTTTTTCAAACCATTCGCGGACTTCCTCCGCGTCCTTTTCATAGCCCTTTCTTCCCATCAGCCCGTAGGTGTATTTTTTGCCCTGTTCCACGCCGGGCTGGTCGAACGGGTCTATCCCCATAGCGCGCCCCGTCAGCGCCGTCAAATATTCGTAGAAGAAGATCAGCCCGCCGAGGCTTTCCGCGTCGAGCCTCTCCATCTCTATCCAGAGCAGCGGCCTGCCGCTCTTGACGATCGCTGCCGCCGTGCTCTTCGCCTCAAGGTTCAGCATCTCGCCTATTTCCTGCCCTTCGAGGTATTTCAGCGGCGCCAGTTCTTCTCGCTCGACCTTCGGCACCGCTACCTCGCCGCCGTGGTCGCCAAAGCAGATGATGGTGAAGAATTTGTCGTCCGGCCCCTCCGTGTAGAGCTGTACCTGCGAGTGCTGGTCTATCGCGCCCAATGCGCGCACCGGCGTCGTGCCGAGGCCGTTTTTGCCGAGGCTTTCGGCCCACAGCTGGGCGTACCATTCGGCGAAGTAGGCCATCTTCGACGAATAGGGCATGATCACGGACATCTCTCTCTTTTCGCTTTCGTGGAGTATGTGGAGCGCCGCGGCCTTCATAGCGGGATTCCTGTCAAAATCCTTTTCCTCCGTCAGGAAGTTCCTCATTTCGCGCGCTCCGCGCAGCAGCGCTTCGACGTCTATCCCAAGGGCCGCGGCGGTCGCCAGCCCCGCGGGGCAGAGCACCGAATAGCGGCCTCCGACGGAAGCCGGAAGCTCCATCGAGCGGCAGCCGGCGGCCTTCGCGAAGGCGCGGAATATCCCCTTCTCGGGGTCCGTTATGACGAGGAGGTCCTCGTCGTTCTGCCCTTTTTTGATCAGTTCTTCGCGGAACCACAAGAACTGCGCCATAGTCTCGGCCGTCGAGCCTGATTTGCTGACGCCGACGAGGGCCGTGCGGCCGCTTCCCGCAAGCTCCATTATCGAACGCGCTTTGTCGGGGTCGGGGTTGTCCGCGAGGTAAAATTTCGGCCCTTTTGTTCTTTCGTTGTAAAAGCCGCCGAGCAGCGCCTGGTTGAGCATCAGATTCCCCAACGCCGAGCCGCCGATGCCCACCTGTATTATGCTGTCGTAGCCTGAGAGCCATTTCGCGGTTTTTTCGATCTCGCCCGCGCCGCAGTCGGGCAGCGCCATCCATCCGTGCCCCGGTATTTCGGCCGGCGTGCCCTTTAGCCAATCCATCGCGCCGCTCAGCCGTGCGCCGTATCTTTCCCTTAACGCCTCGGACGACAGAGCGCTGCCTCCGAAAGAGGCGCCGAAGGAAAAGGAAATTTTTTTCATGGCGTCCCTTGCCCTCAGCCGCTTATGCCGAGGGCGGCTTTGATCTCGTCGGGCTGGTAGCCGACGATGTACTTTTCGCCGATCTTCGTGACGGGCACGGCCATCGTCTTCGTTTTCTTTACAAGCTCCATCGCCGCATCGCGGTCGCCGGATATATCCATCGCCGTGTATTTTATCCCGAGACCGTCGAGAAGTTCTTCCACTTTCCTGCACCATGGGCAGCTTTTTGAAACATAAACGTTTACATCCATTTCTTTCACGCTCCTTTGCCGATATTATACAGCACGAAATGCGCCGGCATTATCAATATGACTGGAAGTTTTTCGCCGTTCGGTGACAATGTCACCCTTTAAGAGAAATATTTGCGTTTGGCGCAAAAAATTTGGAGTATACCACAAAATACAAAATTCTTTTATGGTTGGTTTGCCTATTTATGCCTATGAATATTGCATAATTTTCGAAATTGAGCTAAATTTAATAACGGTTTGCGGAACGGGAGAGATATGGGCGTCTATGCCCATATATTTTTAGAGGAGGTACATCATGTTCAAAATAGTTTCAAAGCAGAAGCTCGCGCCGAAAGAGTTCGACTTTTGGGTCGAAGCGCCGCGCATCGCCGCTCACGCGAAGGCCGGACAGTTCGTCGTCCTTCGGGTCGACGACAACGGCGAGAGAATCCCTCTCACTATAGCCGACTACGACAAGGATAAGGGGCTCATCCGCCTTATCTTCCAGGTCGTAGGCAAGACGACCGCCGCCATGTCCACCCTCAGCGCCGGCGACTGCCTAAGGGACATTTCCGGCCCTCTCGGAACTCCGAGCGAGATAGAGAATTACGGCACCGTCATGATGGTCGGCGGCGGCGTGGGGATAGCCGCGCTCTACCCCATCATCAAAGCTCTGAAAGGGGCCGGCAACAAGGTCGTCACGATACTCGGCGGGCGCACGTCGAGCCTCGTCATCATGAAGGACGAATGCCGCAAATATTCCGACGAACTTATCGTAACGACGGACGACGGCTCCGAAGGGATGAGGGGCGTAGTCACCGAGGCGATGAAGATGGTAGTCGAGCGCGGCGACAAGGTCGACAGGTGCTGGTGCATCGGCCCCTCGATCATGATGAAGTTCGGCACGAAGGCCGCCAAAGAGCTCGGCCTGCCGATCTGGGTGTCGCTCAATCCGCTTATGGTCGACGGTACGGGGATGTGCGGCTGCTGCCGCGTAACGGTCGACGGCAAGATATTCTTCGCCTGCGTCGACGGCCCCGAGTTCGATGGGCACAAGGTCAACTGGGACGAGTTTATGAGCCGCCTCCGCCAGTATAAGGACGAAGAAAAAATCTCGATGGAAAAATTTGAAGCTGAAGTGGGTGAACAGACATGGCTGTAACATTCTCCAAACAGAAAACGCCGATAAAGGAACAGGATCCGCAGGTACGCAGAAGCAACTTCGAAGAGGTGTGCCTAGGCTATACGCTCGAAGAGGGCAAGATAGAGGCGGGGCGCTGCCTGCAGTGCAAAACTAAGCCCTGCATCAACGGCTGCCCTGTCAAGATAGACATCCCGGCGTTCATAAAATGCATCAGAGAGGGCGACATGCCCGGCGCCGCCGAGATCATGGACAAATACACGAACCTTCCCGCAGTCTGCGGCCGCGTCTGCCCGCAGGAGTCGCAGTGCGAGGGGCTCTGCACCGTCGGCAAGATGAAGGATTACGAGCCTGTGTCGATCGGAAAGCTCGAACGCCTCGTCGCCGACTGGAAGTACGCACAGAAGGATATTGCGCCTAAGGCCTACGCCGGCGAAAAGAAGGGCAGGGTCGCGGTAGTCGGCTCGGGCCCCTCCGGCCTCACGGTCGCTGGAGACCTCGCCAAGATGGGCTACGAGGTAAAGATATTCGAAGCCCTGCACGCCGCCGGCGGAGTCCTCATCTACGGCATTCCGGAATTCCGCCTTCCGAAGAAGATCGTAAAGATGGAGATCGAAGCGATGCAGAAGTTAGGCGTCGACGTCGAGACCGACGTTGTGGTCGGCAAGACGATAACGATGCAGGAGATAATGCGGGAATACGACGCCTGTTACATCGCCGTCGGCGCCGGCGCCCCGCACTTCCAGGGTGTTCCCGGCACGACGCTCAACGGCGTCTACTCCGCGTCCGAATACCTCACGAGAATCAACCTCATGCACGGCTATGAATTCCCGAAGTTCGACACGCCGGCGAAAAAGGCGAAGAAAGTCGTCGTAATCGGCGGCGGAAACGTCGCGATGGACGCCGCGCGTTCGGCAAAGCGTCTCGGGGCCGACGAAGTCACGATCGTATACCGCCGCTCGCTCGCCGAACTCCCCGCACGCATCGAAGAATACCACCACGCGGTCGAAGAGGGAATCATCTTCAACTGGCTGACGAACCCGACGGAATACGTCGACGACGGCGAGGGCAAGCTGAAGGGGGTAAAGGTCATAAAGATGGAGCTCGGTGAACCCGACACCTCTGGACGCCGCCGTCCCGTTCCCGTCGAGGGCAGCGACTTCTTCATCGAAGCGGACTGCGCCATCGAAGCGATCGGCCAGGGCGCGAACAGGGTCCTCCTTTCGACGTTCCCCGAGCTGAAGCTCAACAAGAAGGGCTACATCGAAGCCGACGAGAAGACGGGCGCGACGTCCGTACCAGGAGTCTTCGCTGGCGGAGACATCGTGACGGGCGCGGCGACGGTCATCCTCGCGATGGGCGCGGGCAAAGACGCCGCAGTGGCGATAGACAAGTACATCACCGAGAAAAAGGCCGCTAAGTAGTCGGGCGTGCCTTTCGCAATAAGCAAAACTGCCCTTCACCGCGCGGTGAAGGGCAGTTTTGCTGCTGTCCTATTAATTTTATGGGCGCCGCTCGTTTGGACGCCCTCTCGGCCTCGCAGAGCAGCGGGCCTCTCCGCATTCGAGCGCGCCGAGCTTTTCTGCAAGCCAACGCCGCGCGGGATGTTCCCCCATCCCGAGCCATGTGGCGGTCTGAAGGTGCAGGCACTTAACGGCGTTAGGCGCGACGGAGGCGTCTATGCCGCCGACGCCGAGCCGCGACAGCACATCAACAGCCTTCTTGCTCATCGGCGCCGTGAGCGAGGCGCCGGCCGCGCGCAGGCGCAGCGCGGCGTAATCTTTGTGCATTTTTCTCACCGCTTCGGGCGTCCGCTCGAATAATTTTTCAAGCTCCGCTATCAGCCGCGCGGCTTCGAGCTCTCCGCAACGACGGTCGAGGAAGGGGCATGTTAGCCAAAAGAGGGTCGGAAAGGGAGAGCCCGAGCGCGAGAGCGGAGAGGAAACTATGACCTGAGGAAAGCCGCTTTTGCAACGCTTCGCTACGGCGATCACGGAGGAAGCGTCGAACTTTCTCTTCTTCATCTGTTTTGCGAGGGATTCGACGTCGCTTTCGCTAACGCCGCTCCAAAAAGCCGGAAGAGATATCTCTTCCGGCTTAAGTTTTTTTTCTGGATCGCCGGCGGGCACTTTATTTTTTCCCCTGCTGGCCGCCGGTCCTTCTTTTCGTGCCGCTGCGCTGCGCCTTGTTTTTGCTGTTCAGATCCGCCATTTTTTCAACGCTGAATTTGAGGAAATTCGTCAGCTTTTTTTCAAAGTCCTCTTCGCGGTG
Organism: Synergistes jonesii; assembly: GCF_000712295.1. Taxonomy (NCBI): domain Bacteria; kingdom Thermotogati; phylum Synergistota; class Synergistia; order Synergistales; family Synergistaceae; genus Synergistes; species Synergistes jonesii. Next base: position 122,691 of record NZ_JMKI01000026.1, read on the forward strand.
CGCCGGCTGGCGGACCTCCCTTGCCTGCAGCGCTTTTATTGAGAGGTCGATGCGGCCCTTATCGTCGATCTTGATGACCTTGGCTGTGACCTTCTGCCCTATATCGAGGACGTCCTCTACTTTCTTCACGTAGTTCTGAGAGAGCTCGGAGATATGGACCATGGCCTTCTGCCCTGATTCAAGCCTCACAAACGCTCCGTAGGGCGCAACGTGTTCCACCGTTCCGCTCACCGTTTCTCCTACGCTTACCGCGGGTACTGTCGCAGCCGCCTTCTCTGCCATTTGCTTCTTCTGACCTCCACAGTTATTTTAAAGAAAACATTTAATTCCACGCGACACGAAATTTAAACTCCGTACATTGTACCATATTTTTCCAGCGCTGCAATGTAAAGTTTATTTAACGGCCCTTTCGAGCGCTTCGATTACGCGTTCGGCCTGCATCGGCTTTATGAAGAAATCCGCCGCTCCGGCGCGGATAGCCTCGATGACCTGCGTCTGCTGGTTCATAGTGCTCGCCATCACGACCACCGCCTCGGGGTGTTCGCCTCTTATCTCTTTCAGCGCGGCGATGCCGCCCATATCCGGCATCGCAATGTCGAGCGTCACGATATCGGGCTTGAGCTCGTCGTACAGGCGCACGGCCTCTCTACCGTTTTCGGCTTCGCCTGCGACTTCGTAGCCGTTCCTCAACAGTATATCCTTCAGCAGCATGCGCATATGTATGGAATCTTCGGCGATAAGCACTTTTTTCTTCATCTGCGGCACCCCTCTCGCGCTATTTTGCGGCTATGCCGAGCTCTTCAAGGAAGAGCGGGCTCAGCACCTTGATATAAGTTCCCTTCATCCCCAGGCTTCTGCTTTCTATTATACTAGCGCTTCCAAGCTTCCTCAAAGCGTTGACTATAACGCTTCTCGTGACGCCGACGCGGTCCGCCACTTTGCTGGCGATCACTACGCCCTCTGGGCCGCCGAGGTCCTCTATTATATGGCGGACGGATTCTACCTCGGAATAGGAGAGCGCGCGCATGGCCATCTGTACGACGAGGCGTTCGCGTCCGCGCTCTTCGATCGATTTGCCGCGGTCGTTCAGTATTTCAAGCCCGACCACAGTCGAAAGATATTCGGCGAGGACCAGGTCCCTCGTGTCGAAAGGACAGCCGAAGCGCGCGAGTATCAGAGTGCCGAGCCTCTCGCCGGCGCCGTTGATGGGAACTATCAGTACGTGCTTATTCGAATAGGCGCAGGGCTGATCGGCGTAGGCGCAGAGCCCGTGGTCGGTGTGGTTTAGCACCGATTCGTGGAACTGGTTGACCTTTTCGGCATACTGAGCCGGCATAGAGCCCTTTATAAGAATGTCGGACATTATCGGGCAGTCGTATTCGCTGATCCATGCGTAGCCGAGGATTTTTCCCTCTTTATCTATAACGTAGACGTTGGCGGCCGACAGGTCCGACATAAGGCGCGAAAGTTTCGGGTAATCCGGCATAGCGTGGTCTTTTCTCGCCTGCAGCACGCGGCTGACGACTCTCGTCTTCTCAAGCAGATCCTGCATCGCAGACTGGTTCATTATCTTGGGTCTGTTCTCAATTAATTCCTTCGGTGTTTCCATCTCGTAAAATGCCTCCTGATCTTCTTCTTATCCTATTTTCCTTCCGCATCAGCCGTGAAAAATCACGTCAGCTTTTCTCTTTTCAAGCGCTATCGGATGTGCGTCCAGATAGCTTTTCTTCACCTGCTCGGTCGTTATCGCGAGGTAGCGCTGCGTGGCCGCGATGCTCTCGTGTCCGAGCATCTCCTGCACGAATCTCAGCGGCGCGCCCTTTTCCAGCATATGAGTGGCGCAGCAGTGGCGCAGCGTATGGGGCGTCACGCCGTGCAGCCCCACGCGCGCCGCCGCTCGCAGCACCACCCTGTCTACCGTGCGCACCGTGAGCCGCCCCTTGCCGTTGGCCGAAGGAAAGACGGGCGCCTTCGTATCGACGCAGCTGACGTCCCTCCACTCGGAAAGGTGCCTCTGCTGCGGAACGCCGAAGGGCACGAGGCGTTCCTTCGATCCCTTGCCCATTATCCGCAACATGCGCTCTTCAAGCTCTACCTTGTCCCAGTCGAGCCCGATCACCTCGGAGACGCGCAGCCCCGAGCCGTACATCATTTCAAGCAGAAGCCTGTCGCGCGCGAAGCTCTTCGATTTCTCGTCGAAGCCTTCGTTGATAAGCTTCATAGTCTGCTCGAAAGAGAGCGCACGCGGGACGGCCTCGCTTTTTTTAGGACCTTTCAGCCCCAGCGAAGGGTCGCGATTCGCTTTTCCATTCGCGAAAAGCCACGCCGTAAAGCCGCGCACCGCCGAAAGCCTCCTTGACGCGGAGCTCTTCGCTTCGCCGAAGCCAAGTATGCTGCTCAAAAATATCCTTATCGAACGAGTATCCACGTCGCGCACATTTACGATCTGCTGGTTTAAGAGGTATTCCTTGAAATGATTAAGGTCTACCCTGTAGTTTATCGTAGTGTGCTTTGACTTTCCCTGCGATTCCAGATATTCGATATATGATTCGATGCTTTCCGATATATCTTCTTTCATGATGGGTATTGTAGCAGGAAAATTGTAAATATCAAGGGAAATTTTAAGAAAATTCACAAGTAACTGTACAATGCGCACCATTTAACAAAGTTGTGCGGCATATGCGTATATGCGTTTTATTTTTATTCACGAGTATACTTTAAGTTATTTTACGGGATTCCGGTTGAAGACGCGCCTTGGCAGCGCGGCAAATCAAAGGCTTGGGTCGTTTTTTTCGAAGAGCCCGGCGTTTCCCGCGATGAACTTTTCAAGCGCCGCGGCAGAGCGCGACGCGTAGGCCTGGCAACGTTCGGTGCGCTTATAGATTTTTCTGCCGGAGAGCTTGGGGAATATTCCCAGGTTAACGTTCATAGGCTGGAAGGCCTCGGGCAGCGCGCTCTGAAGGTAATTTATCAGAGAGCCGACGGCAGTCTCGCGAGGGAAGGAGAAATCAGGCAGTCCGCGGATACCGGCATAGGCGAAGAGCGCGGCGGCGAGCCCCGTCGCCGTGCTTTCCATGTAGCCTTCGACGCCAGAGGCCTGCCCGGCTAAATATAGGGCTTCGCGCCCGCGAAAGCGGAGTTTTGCGTCGAGCGCCTCGGGCGCGCATACGAAAAGATTTCTGTGCATGACTCCCTTGCGGACGAACTCCGCGTTACGCAGCGCGGGGATGAGGCGGAAGACCCTCTCCTGCTCCCCCCACTTCAAATTAGTCTGGAAGCCGACGATGTTGTAAAGAGTCCCCTCGTTGTTGTCCTGCCGCAGCTGGACTACCGCGTAGGGCTCGGCGCCGGCGTTCGCGTCCCTGAAGCCGACGGGACGCAGCGGGCCATAGAGCAGCGTCTGCTCCCCGCGCTTCGCTATCACCTCGACCGGAAGACAGCCCTCGAATCGGCGGGCTCCCTCCTCTTCGAAGCTGTGCCGCGGCGCGGTCTCGGCGTTCACCAGCTCACGCCAGAAGAGCGCGTACTCCTCTTTGTTCATCGGGCAGTTTATGTAATCCCCCTCCGTGCCGTAGCGGTTTGCACGAAAGGCCTTAGTCATATCGACGGTCGATATGTCCACTATAGGCGCGACAGCGTCGAAGAAGTATAAAAATTTTTCTCCAGTGAGCTCGGAGATAGCCTTCGCCATAGCGTCGCTCGTTAAAGGCCCAGTCGCGATTATCGCCGGCTCGCGCGGAATTTCCGTCAGCTCTTTGCGTACGACTTCTACGTTCGGATGCTCCGATACGAGGTCGTTTACAAGGCGCGCGAAGGCGTTCCTGTCGACCGCAAGCGCATTTCCGGCTGGGACTCTGCTCTCTTCCGCGCACTTCATTATCAAACTGTCCATGCGCGAAAGTTCCGCCTTCAGGATACCGGCCGGCGTCGTCGTCCTCTCGCCGCCGAGCGAATTGCTGCAGACCAGTTCCGCGAGCAGCGGCGTTTCGTGCGCCGGCGTCATTTTGCCTGGGCGCATCTCGTACAGCCTGACCTGGACGCCGCGCGCGGCAAGCTGCCAGGCCGCCTCTGAGCCGGCGAGGCCGCCGCCGGCGATTATCACTTCTCCGCTACATGTCGCCGTCATTCGTTTCCTGCGGCTGTTCGGCCGCGGCCCCCTCCTTGCCAGGCTTCTTCCACGACACGTAGTCGCATTCAGGGTAGCGCGTGCAGCCGTAGAAGAAGCGCCCCGCCGTCTTGCCCTTGGAGGCTCTGCGGCGGACGAGCTCCCCTTCGCCGCACTTCGGGCATTTTATGCCGGTCGATTTGACTATCTTCCTCGTGTACTTGCATTCGGGATAGCCGCTGCAGGCTATGAATTCGCCGAAGCGCCCGCGCTTTATCACGAGGTCCTTGCCGCACTCCGGGCAGCTTTCGCCTATCTTCTCCGGTTCCGGTCTCATACTTTCGGCGTTCTCCGAGACGTCGTCGACCTTCGGCTTGAATTCGTCCCAGAAGCCCGAAACGAGCTTTTTCCATTCGACGCCGCCGGATTCGACTTGGTCGAGCTCTTTCTCCATATTCGCCGTGAAGCCCTCATTTATTATCGAAGGGAAGTATCTTACTAAGAAATCGTTTACGACGCGTCCCAGCTTCGTCGGCACGAGCCGCTTGTCCTCCTCGCCGCGCTCGACGTAGCCGCGCAGCGAGAGCGTGTCTATTATCGTAGCGTAGGTCGACGGACGCCCTATGCCCTTTTCTTCAAGTATCTTGACGAGCCCCGCCTCCGTGTAGCGCGGCTGAGGCTGCGTGAATTTCTGTTCTCTCGTTACTTCCGTTACGGAAAGCTCTTCGCCGACGACCGCCGGCTCCATAGCCACGTCCTTTACGCCGAGCGGATAGACGCGCCCCCAGCCGTCGAAGGTGACGACGGCGCCGGACTGTTTCATCTGGTAATCGGCCGACGAGCATATCAGATTGGTGCGCGCGACTTTCGCATCGCGCATCTGGCTGGCGATGAAGCGGCTCCAGATAAGCTCGTAAAGCCTGAACTGCTCGGCCGTCAGGTGATCCTTTATCGATTCCGGAGAAAGCGACGCGTCAGTCGCGCGGATCGCTTCGTGGGCGTCCTGCGCCCGCCCCTTCGGCGCATACTCTCTCGGCCTCTCGGGAAGATATTTTTCGCCGAAGGCGGCCGCTATGAATGAGCGCGAAGCCTCGAGGGCCTCCGGCGCAAGGCGCAGGCTGTCGGTGCGCATGTAGGTGATGAGGCCGGTAGGGCCGCGTCCCGGTATGTCGACGCCTTCGTAGAGACTCTGAGCCACCCTCATCGTGCGCTTCGGCGCAAAGCCGAGACGGCGCGAGGCCTCCTGCTGAAGAGTGCTAGTTCTGAAGGGCGGGTTCGGTTCGCGTCCGCTTTCTTTCGTTGAAAAGTCGTCGACGACGAGCGTACCGGCCCTGATCTCGCGCTCGACTTTAAGAGCTTCCTCTTCGTTTGCAATTGTGAAGGTTTTGTTTTTATACTTTTCGACGCGAAGCTTGTACTGCCTGCCGTCGGCGCTTTCTGCTTCCACATCTATGAGCCAGTATTCTTCCGGGATGAAGCGCTCTATCTCCTCTTCGCGCTCGCAGACTATGCGCAGCGCTACGGACTGCACCCGCCCCGCAGAAAGTCCGCGCTGCACTTTATACCAAAGCAAAGGGCTCAGCTCATAGCCTACAAGGCGGTCGAGCACTCTACGAGCCTGCTGGGCTTCGACGAGCTTCATATTTATGACGTCGGGCTCCGAGATGGCACTCTTGACGCCGCGCTCAGTTATCTCGTGCATTCTGATGCGGCAGCGCCTGTCGGTCTCGATGCCGAGCAGGGTCGCGAGATGCCAGGCGATAGCCTCCCCCTCACGGTCGGGGTCGGAGGCGAGGATCGTATAGGCGCTTGCGGCCGACGCTCCTTTAAGCGTTTTTATCAGGTCGGCCTTGCCGCGCACCTGTATATATTCCGGCTCGAAGCCGTGCTCCACGTCTATTGCGAGGCGTCCCTTAGGTAGGTCGAGCACATGGCCGACGCTCGCCAAGACCCTGTATTTCGGGCCGAGTATCTTTTCCAGAGTCCTTGCCTTCGCCGGAGATTCGACGACGACGAGGGTCTTCCCGCCGTACGCGGCGAATTTTGCCCCGCTTTTCCTGGCGGGGGCTTTGGCCGAGGCTCTTTTGAGAGCTTTTTTCTCAATAGAGGCCTGCGCTGCGGCGCTTTTCGCGCCCGGAGCGGCTTTTTTAGCGGCGGCCTTCGCCGTCTTTTTTTCCGGCGCCGTCTCCTTCTTTTTAGCACTTTTGCCTGCGCTTTTCTTTATCTCTTTCTTTGCGCCGTCGTCCTCTGTATTTTTTTTAGCGGGCATCCGCGGTGCACCTCATTTCTCACAACTTGCGTCTTATGCTGTAGCGTCCCGGGGCCGACATGAAGACGAGCCCCTTTGCCGAAAGCAGCGCGATGTTCTTCAATAAATCTGACGCGCCCATTTTAACCGAGATCGAAAGGTTGTCAATCGTTGTCTCTCCGTTTTCCTTCAAAGCGGCCAATATCTTTCTATCTTCGGCGGAAAGGTCCGCGGGCTCCGCGGCGGGCGCGCCTTTCCGTTTTGCCGGCTCGATCCCGCAGGCCGTCATGAATGCTTCGTCCGATATATAGGGGAAGGCGCCGTCGAATATCAGCCTGTTCGTCCCCTCCGAATTGTAACTGCCTATCTGTCCCGGGACCGCCCATATCTCCCTTCCAAGTTCGAGGGCGATGCGCGCGGTTATCATCGAGCCGCTTTTGAAAGGGGCTTCGACTACGACGAGCTTTTCCGAAAGCGCCGCTATGATGCGGTTCCTCTGCGGAAAGTGCCACGGCTCGCCGCCTGAGCCGAGAGGAAATTCCGATATGAGGGCGCCCTCTTCCGATATTTTGCGGAAAAGCTCCGCGTTCGACTGCGGATAAGCGACATCGACGCCTGTACCGAGCACCGCGAAGGTGTCTCCGCCGTTTTCGCAGCAGGCGCGCTGCGATTCGCCGTCGACCCCCCACGCGCCGCCGCTTACGAGCGGCATTCCGTATTCGGCGCACAACCTACCGACCCCGCGGGCGACGGCCCTGCCGTAGGAGCTCATCCTGCGAGTCCCCACAACGCCGACCCTCGGCCTTCTGCGCAGCTTTTCGATGTTTCCCTTAAAATATAGCATTAACGGCGCGTTTTTCAGTTCGCCGAGCTCCTCCGGGTAGTCGCCTCCTTCGATGAAGATCAGCGTCACGGCGGACTTCTGAGCGCGTTCGAATTCGCGCTCGGCCCACGCTTCGTTATTTGCGGCGCGGAGGCGCGCGAGCCCCTTCTCTCCGACCGCTTCCTTCGCAACGTCGGCCTTGCCGGGCTCCCACAGTTCGCGCGCCTCGGCGCCCGACATGAGGAATTTTGCGAGGACTGCGGCGCCGGCGTTTATATAATTGAGCAGCATCAGCATCTTCACGCGCTCATCCATGCCGTAGCCTCCCCCTCTCTGTAACTGATGGCCTCGGCGACGTGGGCGACGCCTATCTGCGGCGAGCCTTCAAGATCCGCTATCGTGCGCGAGACTCGCAGCACGCGCGCGAGGCCGCGTCCGGAAAGCTTCACGTCTTTGAGCGACCTGAGGATAAACTGGCGCACCTCCGCCTTCATTGAGGCGTTTTTGAGCAGGAATTTCTCCGGAATCTCGGAGTTGCACTGAAAGCCGAAAGAAGCCCAGCGCTTCTGTTGAATCTCTCTCGCGGCGGCGACGCGGCCGCGAATAGTTTCGCTTTTTTCCGCTCCGCTGCTTCCCAGGGATACGAGCTCTTCGGGCAGAAGGCGCGGCACCGCTACGTGGAGGTCTATCCTGTCGAGTATCGGGCCGGATAATTTTCTTCTGTACCTTTCAATCGCGAAGGGAGAGCAGCTACAGCGCCTCTCGCTGTCGCCGGCATAGCCGCAGGGGCAGGGGTTGCACGCGGCGACCATCAGCACCTTCGCGGGGTAGACTACGCTGCCGGAAGCGCGGCTGACGGTTATCGAACCATCCTCAAGCGGCTGACGCAGCGCTTCTATCACGTCGCGCTGGAATTCCGGGAATTCGTCGAGAAAGAGCACGCCGCGCGACGCTAGGCTTATCTCGCCGGGGCGCAGCGAAGAGCCTCCGCCGCATATCGCGACCGCGCTCGCGGTGTGATGCACGGAACGGAAGGGGCGCTCGCGCGAAAGCTCGAAGGGCAGCCCCGCGGTGCTTCTGAGCAGGATGACCTCCATCAGCTCCTCGTCTGAAAGGGGAGGAAGTATCCCCTTCAGTGCGCGGGCCAACAGCGTTTTTCCCGAGCCGGGGGAACCTATGAACAAAATATTATGATGCCCCGCCGCCGCTATCTCCAGCGCGCGCTTCGCCGCCGCCTGTCCCTTTATGTCGGCGAAATCGGGGTCCGGCGGGCCAGGAAGGCTGTCGATGCTGCGCGTTTGCAGCTCTTTGAGCCTTTTCTCGCCGCGAAGGTGGGCGAAGAGCTCCGGCAGCGAAGAAACGGCGTAAGCGCGCGCTCCTTCGACCAAAGAAACTTCGTCGGCGTTTTTCGCCGGCAGGAAGAGCTCTATATCGTTTTCCTTAGCGAAAAAAGCCGCCGGCACCGCGCCCCTGACGGCGCGCAGTCGTCCGTCGAGCGCGAGCTCGCCGATGAAGAGAGAACGTTTCTTAAGGGTAACGTATCCTGCCGCTGACGCTACGGCGACCGCGATGGGCAGGTCGAGCAGCGCCCCCTCCTTCGGGACGTCGGCGGGCGCGAGATTTATTGCAACGCGCCCGCGCATGTTCACGCCGGAGGCGCGCAGAGCGGCCCTTACCCTCTCTCTGGCCTCCTTGACCGCCGTGTCGGCGAGCCCGACTACCGAGATCGAGAAAAGCCCGCCCGTTATTTCGACTTCCACTTCGACCGCGACGCCCTTCACGCCGCGAAGCGTCAGGCCGCAGACGTTGTTCATTTTATCGGCTCCGTTATGTCGCGCAGATGCTCTATAAGAGGCTCTCCGCCATCCGCAGAAAGCGTTATCGCAAGTAGATCTATGCGCCAGAAGCCGCCGTAGCCGCGCTCCTGCGTCCAGATGCGCCCGGCCGAAATCAGATTGGCGATTTTCTTAGGCCCGACGCTCTCTTCCGCGGACATCATCCAGCCTTCGCCGCGCGTGCGCACCTCGGCAAAGACTATTTCGCTCTTTTCCTTGGCCACTATGTCTATTTCGTAATGCCCGACGCGGACGTTTCTGCCCAATATTTCAAATCCGCTTTTCGAAAGGTAGTCGGCTGCAATATCTTCGCCGCATGCGCCCATAGCCAAGTGCTCCGCTTTGGGCGCGGGACGTCCGCTCAAATTTTTCGCGCGCCTCTCAGCGGCGTGCTTTTCGTCGAGCCTCACAGCGTTTTTAAAAGAGCGCTTCAGCATTCGGTTTTCACCCCTCTGAAAGAAAGTCTATGTATGGGAGACGGGCCCCAACGCGCTATCAGGCTTTTGTGCAGCGCGCTGGGATAGCCCTTATGCTTTGCGAACTGATAGTCGGGATACACCTTATCCATTATCTCCATGACCCGGTCGCGCAGCACCTTCGCGATCACCGACGCCGCGGCGATCGCCGGAACGACATCGTCGCCGCCTATGATCGTTTTCTGCGGGATGCCCAGCTCCGGTATATTTCTGTTACCGTCGACGAGTATCAGAGAGGGCTTTATGGGCAGTTTTTCTATCGAACGTTTCATACACCAGAGCGATGCTTGCAGGATATTTACCCTGTCGATCACCGCCGCGCCGCAAGCCTGCGCGCGCCATACTACTCCACTGCCGCGGATAAGTGCGAATAGTTCTTCACGCCGCTTAGCGCTTAGCTTTTTCGAATCGCGCAGCCCCGCGGCGAGCAACAACTCGCGCTGTTCCTTCGCAACTATCGCCGCGGCCGCTATCACCGGCCCGGCGAGCGGCCCTCTGCCGGCCTCGTCGGTCCCGGCGATTATAAGGGAATCGTTCAAAGCTCCTCCCAAAGCGGCGCGTCTCCCGGCGCCTCAAGGCTCATACGTCCGAACTTGCCCGACGCGAAGGAATCAAGAAAGACGCGTCCTGCGCCTTCGGCGTCGACCACGCCGCCGGACTTTAATTTGCCGAGCCTGCGGCCTATATTTTCCAGTATCTCGAACGGAGTTCCACAGGCCTTCACACTCCACGCGCCTTCAACGCCGCGCCAGAGGTTTTTTGAAATCAGAAAGGCGATGCATTCCTTCGCGTGCTCTTCGATGTCGCCTATCACCTGACCGCGGGAGGAACCTATCCACGACATCAGCCTGTGAGCCCTTGCGTCGCCGTGCGGGTCGAGTATGCCCGGCGAGTCCGCAAGAAGAAAACCGCTGCCGGAGAACCAGGAAACGCCCTTAGTTATCCCCGGTATTCCGCCGACGGGGGCCGCCCTGCGTCCTACGAGCTGATTTATCAGCGTCGATTTGCCGACGTTGGGAATCCCCACCACCGCGACCCGCAAGTCGCGGAAAGAGGGTTTTTCGGCAAGCAGACTCTTTGATATCCTCTGCATGCCCCCGCTGCGCAGATCAAGCGCGAACGACGCGAATCCCTCACGCTTCAATTCCTCGCGCCACAGCTTCGTCACGCGCTCCTCTGCGAGGTCGGCCTTCGAAAGCACTACTACGGTCTTTATCCTACTGGCGAAGAGCGGTAATATCGGAGAGGAGGTAAGGCGCGGCGCCCGCGCGTCGCGCACTTCGATCAGCAGGTCGATGTTCGCGGCAAGATCCTCAAGCCGGCGCCTGCCCTTCGCCATATGCCCGGGGTACCAGACCGTCCGCGGCATTTAATCGAGAAGTCCTATTCGAGTCAGCGGCCAATATCTGAAGACCGCCGGCCCCTTTATAAAGTTTGCTGGGACGAAGCCCCAGAAGCGTCCATCCTGCGAATTCGGCCTGTTGTCGCCCAGGCAGAAATAATTCTTATCCGGCACCGTCAACGCGGCCATGTTATAAGTGTCGGTGTTTTTCACATACGGTTCGAAGAGCTCATTGTCATTCACGTAAACTGAGCCGTTCTTCATTTCTATCCTGTCGCCGGGCAGTCCGATGATGCGCTTTACGAAGTCCCGCCTCGGGTCTATAGGGTATTTGAATACTATGATGTCGCCGCGTTTGGGGTCGACGCTCGGCATATTGTACCAGAATTTCAAAACGAGTACGCGGTCGCCTATTTCAAGGGTCGGAATCATCGAGCCACTGGGAATCCAAAAAGCCTGAATGACAAAGGTACGAAGGATAAGAGCAAGGACGACGGCCCAGAGCACGGTCTCGACTGTTTCGCGCCACCACGGTTTAGCCAATGAAATTACCTCCCATAAGACATCGTAAAAATAATATATCAGCAAAGCGCTTCGGGCAGAAATGTGATCTCCGCGAGCATCGCGGCAGCGCCTTCGAGTTTGGGATAGACCTTTCCCCTTTCGGAGAAGTCGAGCGTTACGACGTTGACTCCTCCTGGATTTATGACCTCGACGCGCGGCCCGGCGATCCCCAGCAGATTCGCGGCTATGGCGCCCGCCACCGAGCCCGTGCCGCAGGAGAGCGTCATATCTTCGACGCCGCGCTCGTAGGTCATAACGTCGATAGTCCCGCACCTGCCGCCCAAGGCAATGAAATCCACGTTCGTGCCCTCAGGAAAGAGGTCCGACCTGCGGCGAATCTCACGCCCCAGCGGAGCGTAATCTGCGAAGGAACGGCTGTGTTCCTTTTCGAAAATGACGGCATGAGGCACACCGACCGTAAGAAAAACGTACTGGAAATCGCCTCCGCCGGCCGTGACGCACGCGTCTTTAACGACGCCCGAGATATCGACCGGCGCTAAGTCGAGTGCCGCACGCTTGCCGCTCACGACCGCACGGACGTTTCCGCCGAGCGTTTCAAAGGTCATATCGGCCGACGGAGCTATGCCCTTCTCATACGCGAAGCGCGCGATGCAGCGCGCGCCGTTGCCGCACATCTCCCCTTCGCTGCCGTCGCTGTTGAAGAGGCGCATCTTGAAATCGGCGCACTGCGACGGCTCTGCGACAAGAATCCCGTCGGCTCCCAGAGATTCGCGCCTGCGGCACAATCTGCGCGCAAGGCGGGAAAACCCTTCGCCCCTTATCTCAAGAGACATGTTGTCCACAACGAAAAAGTCGTTGCCGTTGCCGTTCATCTTGGTGCAGCGCAGCATAGAGGTCACACTTCTTTCAAAGCAAAATCCCTTACTTGCGGTATTTTAACACATAACAGAGAGGAAGGCTAAAAAATAAAAAACGCACGCCGCGCGCTGAAAAACAAATACAAATCTTAATATACTTGCCGTCCCACTTCTCTACGAACTCTTCTAGATTTTCTCAAAGGGTAACCCTGGACAAACTTACGTATAGCCGCCTTCCGTGAAATTTCTTTTTCATTGTCATAAGAAAAACCTCTATACCATGTAATCATCTTACATTGGGATAGAGGTTTACAAAAACTTGCGAAAACTATCCGCGGTGTGCCACAATCATGTCTATTATATCAACGTAAACGTATGTATTTGATTTTTTAGCTCCTTACACCCGGCAAGTTTCTCTACATTTTTTAATAGATTTATTTTCTTTTTCTCACAACGAAGATCACCGATATGGCAAGTATCGACATCACTCCAGCAGCTCCCGTGTTGCATCCGGAAGATGAGGATGATGAAGACTGTCTGTCAGCGTGAACGCCAGCGTACTTCACGAGAGCGCCTAACAGCGCGTTGCACTGATCCTGGTCAACATCCACGCCACGGGTGTCTCCCAGCGCGTCCCGCTCCGGGTGCCACTGAACCGCCAGTGCAAAGAGGCTGCTGCGATGCTCTATCGCCTCCACTATGCCGTCAGATGAATAGGCGGCAATAGTAAGTCCTTCTCCCAGTCTTTCCGGGTTGACTGCCTGATGGTGCGCCGTCGCGACAAGATCCATCGAGGTGGCTCCGATTACGCCATAGAGCCACTTTGAGTCAGGGAGAATACCGATGTTCTCACCGGACTGAAGATTATGATAACCGCTGCCGCCGCTGTGAATCAGTCCGTCTATCTGGACGCGATAATGCTGGTCATCTGCACAGTCTACTTTTTCGTATGTCTGCGTGTCCTCATTCCACTTTCTATAGCCTGTATCTTGCAGCACACCTGTGACGCGGCTCTCGTCGATTTCGCCGGCAATAACTTTCTGTCCCAAGTAATAGGGGATATCTTGGATCAGGCCGCCGCCCATCGCTACGTTAAATCCCTGCTCACCGCGGCAAACCGCCAACATAGGTACATCCAGCGCAACCGCCTGCCGCATCAGGTTGATATCAGAAGTGTCACGGGCGTCGTTCCATCCGCTGGAACCGTGCGGAGTCTGCTTCTCATCGTATAGTGCCGGATTCCAGTCTTCCCCACCAGTCTCGAACAGGCCGTTTATTTTTGACAAAACAGCCTTGGCTTCCTCTTCATTATTGACTTGCGGCAGGTAGACCGCGAACGCTCCATTACGCTCAAATGCTTCGGCAAAGCCCTGATAATCTGAACGTATATCATCTCTTTTCCACGAGATTCCTATGATAGGGCGATCCCGGACTGTTTTGATGACGACATTTGCAACCTTGCCGCTGTCGTTGAAATCCAAATCGGCGACTACTGCTTTGCCAAGCGTTCTCTCTCCAATGTCGGTACTTAAAACTGCCGCCGGCGCATCCGCTACGCCCATAACCTCCTTCAGTTTTGCAAAGGTGTCGATACCGTTGCCCGTCCTATCTACGACCTTCGCTTCACTGATATCAGCGGAATAGACGACGTTATACTCAAGCATGCCGTCATCGTTTATCGTGTAAAGTTTCGCCCCGGTACGCACCTCTGCCGCAAACGCCGACGCTGACAGCGTCGATAGCGCCAACAAGGTCATCAAAACAGATATAAAACGTTTTTTCATTCCCATAGCCCCTCCTTTGTACAACAACCGCTTTATCACAATTCTTCGTCAACAAACCGCAGAAAAACGCATATTCGTCCCGCTGATTCTTGCCGTAGCTGAAATAAGCTCTGAAAAAATTACCACTTCCTTTGTGGGTGCCTGCGCACAGAACAAAAAGATAATTATATTATACGAAGGGTCAAATAATGCGTCAATGAGATGGAATACCTCTGACAGGGCAACATGTAGGTTTGTCAAACCTCTGCTACGCGGCGGACAAAAAGGCATTCAAGCTTTCCAGAGGAGATTTCCATGCCGACGTCGCGGTGGGCGCGCTGATTCATAACTGGATTCCGCAGAGCGCGGTCTCGTAGATACTCGGTGGCGGCAATCCCTTTGGAGTGGTACTGGCGACCGCGATAGGCGTTCCGATGTACGCGGACATCTTCGGCGCCATTCCAGTCGCCGAAGTGCTGCTTGGCAGAGTCCTGAATTCTGTAAAGTCATAGAATACATTGCTTCTCTGCCCCATTGCCCATATGCTCATGTAAGAAAAACGTATTGACTTTAAGAGTAAGATATAGTAATTTAATGCTGAATAAGAATTCTGTATATGAATTCTGTTTTAGAAGGAGGCTTATTTTCTATGCCGCAGGTCTTAAAGGAAGAAATCCATGACCGCATTTTTCAGGCGGGAATAGATGTTTTCTACGAAAAGGATTATCGAAGCGCAAAGATGCAGGACATTGCGGAAAAAGCGCATATCCCAGTCGGTCTGATTTACACATATTTCAGAAATAAGGAAGAATTATTCGATAAGATTGCATCATCAATATATGTGGACTTCGATGAAATTACGGAAGAAGAGGAACGCGCTGCGGGGCTTCCATCGGAGAGATATAAAAATGTTGCAGAGAAATATCTCCTCGATCTGCTTGAAAAGCATGAAATTTTTGTCATTCTTATGGATAAGAGTAAAGGAACAAAGTACGAGGATTCAAAAGATAAAATGATTTGCTCAATAGAACGTCACATCAAAAAGAGGTTCGCTCCGAAGATATCTCAAGCGCGAAATGATATGCTTTTTCACATCCTTGCCAGCAACTTTGCGGAGAGTATTTTAGAAGTTGCGCGCCACTATAAAAACAGGGAGTTTGCACACACAATGCTTGGGCTTGTGACGAAGTGCTACTATGAGGGAGTTAACGCCTTATGAATATACTCCTCCTTTTCTAAATATTAAATTTTAACTCTACAACGAATGCAATCACTGTTGCAGTAGGGAAAAAATTCTTCATCAAAAATTGAATTTATATTCAATTTAAGAAATATGCAAGGAGAATGCTTATGACAAACCAGAAAGAACTGATCAGGCGAGTCAAGTCGAATAACGGACTTTCCAACGTCATGCTCTGCCTGAAAGTGCTGTTTGATCTTATTACACAGGTTCTCATTATACACATGGTCGGACTTGTTTTTTTAGATCGGCTTTCAGCAAAAGAAATCGTCATCGATACGGGCGGCATCCTTTTGTGCTTTACTCTTAAGGGAATCAGCGGCTACCTGGCTGTATGGAAAGCGCATGAAGCCGCATATAATTCTTTGACGGATTTACGCGTACAGATCATAGAACATCTGAAAAAGCTGTCTTTAGGATTTTTTCAGGAACGTAAAACCGGAGATCTTACAAATATTGTTCAGCACGACGTAGAACAGGTGGAAATCTACCTTGCGCACGGGCTGCCTGAAATCATGTCAGCCACATTGCTGCCCGCCGTCATTTTTTTCATTATGCTTCTTCTTGAGTGGAGGCTTGCACTTCTAATGATTGTGGGGCTTCCGCCCATGTGGATTACTAAAACAGTATCTGCTCCGCTCTGGAAAAGGAATTTTAAGATATTTTCTGACAGTACAAAGGAAATGCAGGAAAATCTCATGGAATATGTCTCGAATATTTCTGTGATCAAAGCATTTGGCAAGGAAGAAGACAAGACCGAGAAAACGATTCGTGCGGCAAAGGATTATGTGTATTGGGTCAAAAGATCCATGGCAGGCATCAGCGTACCTATCGGGCTGATCGATCTGTTCATGGAATCCGGCGTCGTCTTGGTCATGATCTTTGGAATGTGGCTTTTAGCTTCAGGAGGATTATCCGTCGCCAAATTCATCCTTTCCATTACCTTAGGCGCAGCTTTTACTTCTTCCATTGCAAAAGCTGCGACCTTCCAGCATTACGGCGTTGTATTCAATCAGGCGATGGCGGGGATCGGTTCTATACTGAATGTTAATGCGCCAGAAAGATGCGCCACGAGCGCCCCTGTTTTTAATGGGGACGTTGAGATCAAGAGCTTGGATTTTGCTTATAACGGCGAGCGGGGAACGCTCCAAAATATCAATCTCACTTTCAAAAAGGGGAGCAAAAACGCGCTGGTCGGAGTTTCCGGCTGCGGCAAAAGCACGCTTGCAAATCTTCTCATGGGCTTTTGGCAGCCGGACAAAGGCATAATCTCTGTGAATGGCAGAGATATACAGAAACTCTCAGAAAGACAGCTCGCTTCTCTGTTCTCCATCGTTCAGCAGGAGGTATTTTTATTCAACTTGAGCATGGAGGAAAATATCCGCATCGGAAAGCCAAATGCGACGAAAGAAGAAATCATATCTGCGGCAAAGAAAGCGCGGATTCATGATTTTATCATGTCGCTTCCAAACGGCTATGATACGGCCGCCGGAGAAGCCGGCGTGAAATTCTCCGGCGGGGAAAAACAGCGGATATCCATAGCCCGCATGATTCTAAAAGACGCTCCTATTATTATTCTGGACGAGGCAACGGCGGCGGTGGACACGGAAAATGAAGCATATATACAGGCGGCGATTGAAGAACTGAGCCGCGATAAAACGGTCATCACGATTGCACATCACCTGAATACGATTAAGAATGCCGATCAAATTGTGGTCATGGACAAAGGTACGATCGTTAACAGCGGTACGCATAGGGAACTTATGGAAAACTGTACGCTGTATCAAAAAATGGTGCACGACCAAAGCAAGGTGGATCATTGGAATATAAAGGAGGCGTCTACGCGTGATTAAAGAGATATGGAACACACTCACAGGCAGAGGAAAGCGTTCCCTGCTGTTAAGTATCATAGGTTTCGTTATTTACGCTCTATCGGGCACGGCGATGATGCTGCTGGTGCTTAACGCAATAGAAGCTGTTCTTATCGGAAAATCAGATATGCGTATCTATTGGCTGACGCTCGTTCTCTGCCTTTTGATCAAAGGCGGGAGCAACATGTTTGCTGACATACAAAAACACTTCGCGGGCTTTGACATAGTATACGAGATCAGAGCAAAAATCATATATCGTTTGAAGACTTTTTCGCTTGGCTTCTACACGAACGAGCGGCTCGGTGAAATCAGCAACATTATTCATAAGGACGTGGATAATATGGAAATGGTCGTCGGTCACATGTGGACAAGGATGTGCGCTGATTTTATCGTTTCCCTTATTTTGCTCATCTTCCTTTTTTCTGTGGATGCGAAGATGACCTTGATCATGCTCGTATTATTGCCCTTTGCCCTTTTCTTTCTTGCCCGAGGGTTAAAAAAGGCTAATAAGTTAGAGGAAGAAACCGGTAATGCGCTTTCCGATATGGTGAGCCTGTTTGTGGAATATGTGAGAGGAATTCCCCTCTTAAAAGCGTTTTCCGAGAGTAGGCAATTTGATAAAAAACTTTCTGCTGCGGCGACGGATTTCGGGGAGCGCAGCAAAACTACCTCAAAAAATAAAGCGGCAGTTCTTTCATTATACGGCTTCTTCATTGATCTTGCCTTTGGGGTCACGGTCGTCGCCGGAATATTGCTTGTCGCCGGCAGAAAAGCAGCGGTGATGGATTATTTGGTTTTCGTAATTTTAAGCAGAGAGTTCTATAAGCCGTTTATCGCGATGGAAACGCATTGGATGAATTATCTCAAAGTAACGGACAGCTTCGTGAGAATCAAAAAAATCACCGAAGCTCCCACAGTGATTGAGCCAAAGAATCCTGAAACTCCGACAGAATTTTCCATTACCTTTGATAAGGTCGGATTCTCTTATGAAACCGGCGGATTTGCGATGAAGGACATCTCTTTTCATACGCCGGAGCGTACGCTCACAGCCCTTGTAGGCGAATCCGGCTCCGGTAAAACGACCGTGACGAACCTCCTACTCCGCTTTTGGGATGTGAACGCCGGCAATATCAGTATTGGGAATGTCGATGTGCGAAATATAAGTTACGATGAGTTACTTGGCTCTGTGAGTATCGTAATGCAAAATGTTCAGCTTTTTGCGGACACGATCGAAGGAAATATTCGCATCGGGAAAGCAAATGCAGCAAAGGATGAAATTATAACGGCTGCAAAAAAAGCAAGGATCCACGATTTTATTCTTTCGCTGCCCGACGGCTATCAGACGTCTGTCGGGGAAAACGGCGCGGGGCTTTCCGGCGGGCAAAAACAGCGGATTGCCATTGCAAGAGCTTTTCTGAAGGACGCTCCGATATTGCTTCTTGACGAAATCACAAGCAACGTCGACCCTGTCAACGAAGCGCTGATACAGGAAGCCATCTCTGAACTTGCGGAGAACAGAACGGTTCTTGTCATCGCCCACCATTTGAGCACGGTCCGCTCTGCCGATCAGATCCTTGTTTTCCGAAACGGAGCGATCGTACAGGTAGTGTAACTTATTCTGTGTAAACCCCTTGCCCCTGGATCGATGTAAGACATCAAAGGGTTACCGTTACTGCTTCAGTATCACCATAATGACATACGCTATCCGGGCTGTCAATGGACTGCAGCCCGGACTTTTCTTATAGGCGTTTAGGGCTATTCCAGATCTCCGGGTTCTATGCGTTCCTCAAAGTAAATGCACAGCTGTGACAGAATTTTACTCCAGTCCCTGTCCCTGCCGGTCCACTTTTCAGTGATGTCCATCGTCGCAAGATAAAGGAGCTTGAAAAGGGCGTCGTCTGAGGGGAAGATCGTACGTGTTTTTGTCACTTTCCTGAGCTGCCGGTTGTAGTTCTCGATCTGGTTTGTCGTATAGATCATCCGGCGCAGCTCATAGGGATACTTGAAATAAGCGGATAACTGAGGCCAGTTGTTCCGCCAGCTCGCTACCGAAGACGGGTATTTCGAGCCCCACTTCTCTTCAAGTCTGTCAAGCCCTTCCTCGGCCTGCTCCAGTGTAGGAGCCTGATAGACACCCTTCAAATCATTCATAAAAGCCTTAATGTCCTTGTAAGAGACGAATTTTGTCGTGTAACGGATCTGATGGACGATGCAGCGCTGGAC